>NZ_JBQTHF010000004.1:0-36457 GCF_052390155.1 Actinokineospora sp.
GCGGTGAGTGCGGGCATTGACCCGCTCACACCACTGGAAACACGCGTCCGCCAGGTCGGCGAACGAGGAGTAGACCGGTAACAGGTTCGCCGTGGTGGGCACCAGGTCCGCCTTGGCGATCTTGACGCCTGCATTGATGTCAGGCGTGTCCCGGAGATCTCATGTCCATCTATCCGGAGACTTCATGTCCGCACACCCGGACCAAACTGTCCGCCCACCCAGACTTTTTCATGTCCGCTGGCAGGTTCCGACGGTCCGATCCGACTCGCATCGTCCGGTCGCGCCGACCGGCTCACCCAGAGATCGTGTCCGTTGAGCAGTTCACCGAGGTTCAACTCATGCGACGGTCGCGGGCGGCCGGTGGACTGCCCGCGCGCCGGAAGCTCGAACGCGGACCGAAGGCGACGAAGCACGTGTACGCGCTCCGGGGCCGCGTCCGCTGCGGCTACTGCCAACGCCGAATGGAGGGATCTCCGCGTCAGACCCGGATCTACTACCGGTGCGCGGCTCGGAGCATCGTCCCCGGATCGCCGGTTCTCGCGGAGCATCCGAAGAACGTCTACCTACCGGAGATCGCGGTACTCGATCAGGTCAACGACTGGCTGTCGAAGCTGTTCAACCGGAAGCAGCGCGACGACACCGTTCGGCGCTTGCTCGGCGCCGGGGCCGACAAGCCACAGACCGCCGGAGAGCACCCGGCGCGGAAGCGACTCACGACCGCCGAGACGAAGCTCCGACGGCTACAGGACGCGATCGAGGCGGGCGCGAACCCGGCCGCCCTGGTCGATGCGATCAACCGCGCTCAGGAGGAGTGCGACGCGGCGCGGATGGAACTCGAACGGACACCCGCCGCGCGCGTCATCGGGCTGGCCGAGGTCGAAGCGCGGGTGGATCAACTGGCCGAGTTGGCCGGTGGACTGCGGAACGCCCTGGCAGAGGAGCTGCGGGAGTTCTACGACGCGGTCAACCTGGACATGCTCTACAACGCGGAAGACCGGCTGGTCGATGTGACCATCCGGCCTTCAGGTAGGGGTAGTGAACGTGTCCGAGGGGGGACTTGAACCCCCACGCCCGTTAAGGGCACTAGCACCTCAAGCTAGCGCGTCTGCCATTCCGCCACCCGGACTCGCGGTCTCCCGCGTGGTGTGGACACAGCGTATCGGATGGCCGGATGTGGCCCCAAATCGACCCTGTGCGGGCGGGCCCGCAGTGGTAGGAAAGCGGGGTGACCCAGCAGCAGAGCGCACCCGGACCGCACGACACGACCACCGCCGAGGCCGAGGCGGTGACCCTGACCAGCGAGTTGATCCGCATCGACACGACCAATACCGGGGATCCGGCGACGGTGGTGGGGGAGCGGGCCGCGGCGGAGTATGTGGCGGAGAAGTTGGCCGAGGTCGGTTACGAGACCACTTACGTCGAGTCCGGGGCGAAGGGGCGGGGCAACGTGTTCGCCCGGTTGGCGGGGGCCGATCCGGCGCGCGGGGCGTTGTTGATCCATGGGCATCTGGACGCGGTGCCCGCGGACGCCTCCGAGTGGTCGGTGCATCCGTTTTCCGGGGCGGTGCAGGACGACTACGTGTGGGGGCGGGGCGCGGTCGACATGAAGGACATGGTGGCCATGACGTTGGCCACGGCGCGGCGGTTCAAGCGCGACAACGTGGTGCCACCGCGGGATCTGATCTTTGCCTTCCTCGCCGACGAGGAGGCGGGGGGTGACTACGGGTCGCAGTGGTTGGTGCGGAATCGGCCGGAGTTGTTCGAGGGCGCGACCGAGGCCATCAGCGAGGTCGGCGGGTTCTCGATCACGGTCCGCGACGGCGTGCGGGCGTACATGATCGAGACGGCTGAGAAGGGCATTGCCTGGATGCGGTTGCGGGTGCGCGGGCGGGCCGGGCATGGGTCGATGGTGCACGAGGACAACGCGGTCACCAAGCTGACCCAGGCGGTGGCGAAGTTGGGGACGCACAAATTCCCCTTGGTACTGACCGACTCCGTGCGCGAGTTCCTGGCCGCGATCACCGAACTGACCGGCCTGCGGTTCGACGAGGACGACCTCGACGGCTCGGTGGCGAAGCTGGGCGCGGTGGCCAGGATGGTCGGCGCGACCCTGCGCGACACCGCCAACCCCACCATGCTCAACGCCGGGTACAAGGCGAACGTGATCCCGTCGCTGGCCGAGGCGGTGGTGGACTGCCGCGTGCTGCCTGGACGCCAGGAGGCGTTCGAGCGCGAGTTGGACGAGATCCTCGGCCCGGACGTGGAGCGCGAATGGGTGACGAGCCTGCCCCCGGTGGAGACGACGTTCGACGGCGCGCTGGTCGACGCGATGACGGCCTCGATCGTCGCGGAGGACCCCGGCGCGACGACGTTGCCCTACATGCTCTCCGGCGGCACCGACGCGAAAGCCTTCCACACCATGGGAATCCGCTGCTTCGGGTTCGCCCCGCTGCGGCTGCCCGCCGACCTTGACTTCAGTGCGCTCTTCCACGGCGTGGACGAGCGGGTGCCGGTGGACGCGCTGAAGTTCGGCACCCGGGTGCTCGACCGGTTCCTGCGCACCTGCTGAGGTGAACCGCGCGTCGACTGGCCGCGTAGGACGGAAGAGGGTTTGCTGAGCGCGTCGTGGAGGTGGCAATGCCCGAGTTCGTCAACGGACTCCCGCTGCACGCGTTGATCGTGCACGCGGTGGTCGTCCTGGTTCCGCTGGCCGTGCTGGGCACGATCGTGGTCGCGGTGTGGCCAGCGGCGCGGCGGCGGTTCGGCTGGCTGGTCGTGGTGGTCGCGGCGGTGGGCGCCGCGCTGACGCCGATCACGGCGAGCAGTGGCCGCGATCTGGAGCGCAGGCTGCCGGAGAACGAGCTGATCCAGGCGCACGAGCGGTTGGGCGACCAGTTGATCTGGTTCGTGGTGCCGCTGTTCGTGGCTGTGCTGGCACTGATGCTCGTGCACACCGCGGCGGCGCGGGCGAGCGGTCCGAAACGCACCAACGTCGCGCTGGTGCTGGCCGCGATCGTCGCCATCGGGCTCGCGGGCGCTTCCGGCGTGCATGTGTTCCGCGTCGGCGAGGCGGGTTCGCGCGCGGTGTGGGACGGAATCGAGAACCTGCCTGCCCGCTGACCCCGGTCAGGTGATCAGGCCGGGCAGCAGGTTCTTCTTTCGCTTGCGGCGCAGCCACACCTTGCGGGTGCCGTCGGCGTAGAGCCGCACCGTCGAGAGTTCCCACCCGGAGAACTCGGCATGGATGGACAATTGTGTGGCCGCTGTCAGCCGCGACACGCCCGGGGGCAGCCGCAGCGGCCGGTACTCCCAATCGCCGTCGATCACCCCGTCACTCATGGCTGCACCACCTGGACACCTCCTCCGTTGGCGGACGCGATCACCACGCGTCCACTGGCCGGGTCGACGGCCACCGAGTTCGGCTGGCCGACCGTCGCGAACCGGTACCGCTGCTGGGGTTCCTCGCCCGCGACGTGGAGCCCGACCACCTCGTTGGACTCGGTCAGGGTGACCCACGCGAGGTCGCGGCGCGGGTCGTAGGCGATGGCGTAGGGGGCGCCGGGGACCGGATAACGCTGCCGCAGCAGCAAAGGGTCGAGGGAGAACGCGAGCAGCGCGCCGCCGCGGGTGTCGGTGACCAGCACGCGGCCGAACCGGTCGACGACGCCGTTGGTCGCGCCCTGGCCCGCGCGCAATCCCTCGCCGACGGTGCCCGCGGCGACGTCGAGTTCGAACAGGGCGTTGCGCAGCCGGTCGAGGACGACGGCACCGGAGCCGGGGGCGAAGACCTGGTCGGCGCTGAGCAGGCCGCCGGTGATGACCCGCCGCACGCGGTCGCCGTCGAGCACGGCGACACCCTTGCCGTCGCGGACGGCCACCAGGGTGGCGCCCTGGTAGGTAGCGGCGCCCACGGGCGTGCCGTCGACGGTGGCCCGGCCGGTCGCGCCGCCCGCGAGGTCGACTCGCAGGACGCTGCCGGGCGCGGCGACCGCGGCGAGCACGGGACCGCCCGGCGCGGCGAGGGTCAGCGTCTCGGCGGGGCCGGGCAGGTCGACGGTGCGGGGCGCGCGGTCGAGCGCGTCGAGGTCGTAGAGCCGGACCTGCGGCGGGGACTCGACGGCGACGGCCAGCGTGCGGGTGCGCTCGTCGGCGACGACGGCGGTCGCGGCGGACGCCAGCGGCAGCACGGTGCCCGCCGGGACGGCCACGGGCGCGGGGGAACGGGCGGCGGTGGCGGCGACGGGGTTCGCCGAGACCATCAACTCGTCCTCGGGCTGCCCGGTGGACGTGCACCCCGCGAGCGCGGTGGTGACGGCCAGGGCTGCGACCAAGCGGCGCAACGGCTCCTCCGACGGCATCGGCGACAGCGGACTGCTCTCCAGCATCCCGCACCGGGCGCCCGGAAGCCACGTCCGCGGGCGCAGCGTGTCTCACGTTCGGGGTGAAGGCGAAACCGATTTGTAACAACCGGGCCGAGCGCACCGAAGGAGTGGGCACCAGTGCTCGGGAGGCATCAATGGCGATTGATCCGACGCACCTGCCCATCTTCGGCGACCCCGCACCCGCCGACCCACCCGCGCCGGTGCGCGCGGCGAGCGCGTTGTTGCTGGTCCAGGTCGTCCTATCGGGACTGCACCTGACCTACCTCGCGGTGGCCACCGACCGGGACCTCGCCCTGTTCGCGGTGCCGTTGGCGCTGACGGCGTGGTTCGCGCTGAGCGTGCGGGCCGGGCGCGACTGGGCGCGCCCGGTGGCGAGCGCGGCGGCCGGGGTGTCGCCGCTGCTGACCGTCGCGCTGCTGTCCGGGCCGCTCGACGTCGCCCTGCTGGCGCTGTCCGTGGCGTTGATCACCAACGCCGTGCACCTGATGTACCGGGCGGACGTGCGCGAGTACTTCCTCCCGGCCGACGCAGACCGGACCGAGCGGGTCTGAGCAGGTTCCCCAACCGGCACACCGCCCGCCAGGCGAGCACGCCCACGGCGAGGGTCAGTACGACCACCAGCCACGCGGGCAGGTGCGGCAGCAGCGCCAGGTACACCACGTAGTGGGTGAGGTAGACATACAGCGACGCCCCGGCGAGCAGCCCCCCGACACGCACCACCGGGCCGGGCAGGCGGATCTTGGGCACCAGCAGCACCAGCAGCAGCCCGCCCCCGACGATCGCGTCGCGCACCGGGTCGTCGAAGTAGCCCGGGACCAGCAGCAGCGCCAGCGCCACGGTCGCGAGCCGCTGGGAGCCGGTGGCCGAGCGCTGGGCGACCCACCCGAGCACGAACAGCCACAGCACGCCGTGGGTGCTCATGTCGCGCGCGGAGAACGCCGCGTCGTGCTCGGCCGGAATGCGGGCCAGCAGCGCGACGGCCAGCGCCGCGACGCCGAGCGCGAACCCGTGCGCGTGGGCCAGGCGGCGCACCGCGGGCACGGTGAACACCAGCGCGAGCAGCACCAGGATCTGCACCAGCGCCTCGACGTACCAGTAGGCCACGGTGCCCGCGCGCACGTAGTTGTTGACCAGCAGGACATTGCTGACCGCGACGTTGTCCGCCTCGGTCGAGCGCCACGCCAGCCACAGCGCCGAGGGGACCGCGATCCGGGCGGCGCCGCGGGCGATCCGGGCGGCGCTGTGCTCGGGGTCGAGGGGGGACAGGGCGAACCGGGCGAAGCTCCACCCGGCGATCACCAGCAGCAGGTGCGCCCCGCCCCAGACCTGGACCAGGCCGACGTGGGTGCCGACGATCAGCACGATCGCCAGGGCGCGCAGCGCGATGGTGGTCTCCAGCGAGCGCGGCCCCGGCCGCGGCCGCGCCGCTTCGAGGTCGCGCACCGCCATGGTGTGCCAGCCGTCGGGGAGGTGGCCGAGCAGGTGCTCCAGGTCGATCGATGCGCGCACGTAGGTCAGCGAGTCGCCGCCGAGGCCGACGAAGGTGGCGTCGGCGGGGATGTCGTCGCGGTGCAGGACGCGCTGGTAGATGCGGCGGACCGAGGTGCTCGGCGCGTCGTCGGGACGGTCGGCGGCGATGGCCGGGTAGTCGATCTTGCCGGTGCCCAGCCGGGGCAGTTCGGCGTACTCGCGGACCCGCACGCCCGCCGCGGGCAGACCGACGTGCCGGGCGACGACGGCGCGCGCGGCGTCGGGGTCCTGGCCCGCCACGATGGCCAGGGTGACGGCGGTGTCGTCGCCCGCGGCGGCGGCGCGGAACCCGGCGTCGGCGAGCAGTCGCTCGATCTCGTCGAGGTCGACGCGCAGCCCGAACGGCTTGACGAACCGGCTCACCCGCCCGACGACCTCGTAGAGCCCATCGGGCGCGCGGCGGGCGAGATCGCCGGTGGGTAACTCGGCCAGGGTGGCGCCGAGGGCGAGGTCGGCGGGGCGGCGGGCGTAGCCGAGCATGACGTTGGGGCCGCGGTACACCAGTTCCCCGGACGGCCGGATCTCGAAGGAGCCGCCGGGAATCGGGACGCCGACGGCCTCCGGGCGCTCGGCGGCGAGCTCGGGCGGCAGGTAGGCCATCCGCGCGGTGGCCTCGGTCTGCCCGTACATCACGTAGAACCGCCTGCCGGTCCGCTCGGCGAGTCGGGCGTGGTGGCGGACGCGCTCGGGGGCGAGCCGCCCGCCCGCCTGGGTGAGGTAGCGCAGGCTGGGCAGGTCGAGGTCGGCGAAGCCGACGCGGTCGAGCAGGTCGAAGGTGTGCGGCACGCCGTGCAGGCTGGTGCAGCCGTGCGCGCGGAACGCCGTCCAGAACTCGGGTTCGGTCACCGAGCGGTCGGTCAGCAGCAGCGCGGCGCCGCGCAGGAGGTTGCTGTTGACCACCGAGAGCCCGTAGCAGTAGTGCATCGGCAGGGTGGCGGCCGCGCGGTCGGTGTCGCGGATGTCGAGGTAGTCGGCGATGGCCTCGGCGTTGGCCAGCAAGTTCGCCGCGGACAGCCGCACCAGCTTGGCGCTGCCGGTGGAGCCCGAGGTCGACAGCAACAGCGCGAGGTCGGGGTGCAGGTCGTGCGCGGTGCCGGGACGCCGCTCGTGCACCGCGCCCCGCACGACCACGTCCGGGTCGTAGCGTTCGACGAGGGCGTCGAGCGCGTCGGGCGCGGTGAGCAGCACCGGGTGCCCGCCGTGCAGGGCGGCGAGGTAGGCGACCAGTGGGTCGACCTCGTTGGTCGCGGTCACCAGGACCAGCCGCCGGGTGGTGCCGAGCCGCTCCGCCGTGGCGGTGACCCTCGCGGCGAGGTCGCGGTAGCCAAGGGTGGTGCCGTCCGGCGTGATCACCGCGACCCGGTCGCCGAACGCCGCCAACGCCTCGGCGACCGAGACACCGAGACGCGCCCTCGCCATCGTCACGGCTTCACCTCGGCTCCTCGGTCACCGCCCGGCCCAGGGCAGCCTAAGTGAGCATAGGCTAACCAACATAGTTCGTCACGGGTCGGATTCGACCCGCTCAACCCAGACGGCGCTCCGGGTAGCCGAGATCGAGATTGCTGACGTCGTCGAGGGCGGCGCGGATCGCCGCGGGCAGGGTGAGATCCTCGGCCGCGAGCGAGCCCCGGAGCTGCGCGGTGTCCCGCGCGCCGACGACGGGCGCGACCACACCGGGCCGGTCGCGCACCCAGGCCAGCGCGACCGCCAGCGGCGAGGTGCCCAGGCCGTCGGCCGCGGTGACCACGGCCTGCACGATCCGCGCGGCCCGCTCGGTGCGGTGCTGCTCGACGTACGGTGCGAAGTGCGCGGACGCGCCGCGCGAGTCCGCCGGCGTGCTCGTCCGGTACTTGCCGGTGAGCACGCCGCGCCCCAGCGGCGCCCAGGGCAGCAGGCCCAGGCCGTGGTGCGCGGCGGCGGGCACCACCTCCCGCTCGACGCCGCGCTCCAGCAGCGAGTACTCGACCTGCGTGCTGACCAGCGGCGCGGCTCCCGCGGTGAGCGCCTGCCTGGCCGCGGCGGTGGCGGTCTGCCAGCCGGTGTAGTTCGAGATGCCCGCGTAGCGCACCTTGCCGCTGCGCACGGCGGCGTCGACCGCGGCCAGCGTCTCCTCCAGCGGCACCGCCGCGTCCCACGCGTGGAGCTGCCACAGGTCGACGTGGTCGGTGTCGAGCCGGGTCAGCGACCCCTCCAGGGCCGCGAGCAGCGCGCCGCGGGACGCGCCGCCGCCGAACGGGCCGTCGTCGCGGCGGGCGACGGCCTTGGTGGCGAGCACGATCCGGTCGCGCGGCACCAGGTCGTCGAGCAGGGTGCCGAGGACGGCCTCGCTCTGGCCGTCGCAGTAGATGTCGGCGGTGTCGACCAGCGTGCCGCCCGCCTCGACGAACGCGGCCAACTGGCTCGCGGCCTCGTCGGGGTCGGTGTCCCTGCCCCAGGTCATCGTGCCCAGCGCCATCCGGGACACCCGCAGCCCGCTGCGCCCGAGGTGTCGTTGTTCCACTACCCCACCTCCCCGGAGTTCTCACGTTGGGTCACCGGGGCCATACAACCACGCGGTGGGCCGGTCACCCGGGTCGACTGTCGCCGCGGTCCCCTTGGATGGCTGTTGTGCGTCGTTCTGGCACGAAGGGATACTGGTGAGTAATGTCGCCGGAATGCGACTGGGAATGAACTTGGGCTACTGGGGTGCCGGGAACGACGCCGCGAATCTCGAACTGGCCAAGGAGGCGGACCGGCTGGGCTACTCGGTGGCCTGGGTCGCCGAAGCCTACGGTTCGGACGCGCCCACGGTGCTGGCGTGGGTCGCCGCGCAGACCGAGCGGATCGACATCGGCAGCGCGATCCTGCAGATCCCGGCCCGTCGCCCGACCATGGCCGCGATGACCGCCGCCACCCTGGACACCCTTTCGGGCGGCCGGTTCCGGCTGGGCCTCGGTGTGTCCGGCCCGCAGGTCTCCGAGGGCTGGTACGGGGTGAAGTTCGACAAGCCGCTGGGCCGCACCCGCGAGTACGTCGAGATCGTCCGCTCCGCCCTGCGCCGCGAGCGGGTGGACTACCAGGGCAAGCACTTCGTGCAGCCGCTGCCCGACGGTCCCGGCAAGCCGCTCAAGCTCACCGTGCACCCGGTGCGCGAGGAGATCCCGATCTACCTGGCCTCGATCGGGCCGAAGAACCTGGAGCTGACCGGCGAGATCTCCGACGGCTGGCTGGCGATCTTCTACTCCCCGGAGCACGGCCGCGAGTCGCTGGAGCTGATCGCGAAGGGCCGGACGAAGGTGGGCAAGACCCTCGACGGGTTCGACGTCGTGCCGACCGTCCCGCTCGTCGTCGGCGACGACTGGCGGGCCGCCGCCGACACCGTGCGCCCGTACGCGGCGCTGTACGTGGGCGGGATGGGCAGCCGCGAGCAGAACTTCTACAACGCCCTCGCCTGCCGGATGGGCTACGAGGCCGAGGCGGCCGAGACCCAGGACCGCTACCTCGCCAAGGACTACGCGGGTGCGGCGGCTGCGGTGCCGCTCGGGTTCATCGACTCGACCTCGCTGCTCGGGCCCAAGGAGCGCATCGCGGAGAAGATGGTGGCGCTGGCCGAGTCCGGGGTCACCACCCTGACCGTTTCGCCGATCCTGCAAGATCTGGAGCAGAGCAAGGCGGCGCTGCGCGTCGCCGTGGAAGCCCTGGACCTCGCGGGAGTCGGTAGTTGACCTGGTTTCAAGCACTCGTTCTCGGCCTCGTCCAGGGACTCACGGAGTTCCTCCCGATCTCCTCGTCCGCGCACGTTCGGATCGTCTCGGAGCTGTGGTTCGGCGGTGACGCGGGCGCCTCGTTCACCGCGGTGATCCAACTCGGCACCGAGGCCGCCGTGGTGATCTACTTCGCCAAGGACATCTGGCGGATGCTGCGCGCCTGGTTCCGCGGCCTGGTGCACGCTGACGCGCGCCGCGACCCGGACTACCGACTGGCCTGGTACGTCATCATCGGCTCGGTGCCGATCAGCGTGCTGGGCGTGCTGTTCAAGGACGAGATCCGCTCGTCGCTGCGCAACCTGTGGATCACCGCGATCGTGCTGATGGTGTTCGCGGTGTTCCTCGCCATCGCCGACGAGACGGCCAAGCAGCGCCGCGACACGCTGACCTTGAAGGACAGCGTGTTCATGGGTCTGGCGCAGGCGATGGCGCTGATCCCCGGCGTGTCCCGCTCCGGCGGCACGCTCACCGCGGGCCTGTTCCTCGGCCTCGACCGCGAGGCGGCGACCCGGTACTCGTTCCTGCTGGCCATCCCGGCGGTGTTCGGCGCGGGCATCTTCAGCATCCCCGACGTGCTCGACCGCGGTGGGCCGGGTCTGCAGGCGTCGGTGCCGCAGACCGTCGCGGCCACCGCCGTGGCGTTCGTCGTCGGCTACGCGAGCGTGGCGTGGCTGCTCAGGTACGTCTCCAAGCACAGCTTCATGGTGTTCGTGTGGTACCGGATCGCGCTGGGCGCGGCGCTGTGCGGGCTGCTCGCCACCGGGGTCGTCAGCCCCACCTGAGCGGCCCATTAGGCTCGGGTCCGTGGCCACCGTGGTACTGCTCCGACACGCCCGCTCCACCGCCAACGGCTCCGGGGTGCTCGCCGGCCGCGCCGAGGGCGTCCACCTCGACGACAGCGGGCAGCGGCAGGCCCTGGGCCTGGTCGACCGGCTCGCCGCCGTGCCGCTGCGCGCGATCGTCGCCTCGCCGCTGCTGCGGTGCGCGCAGACGGTGGCGCCGCTGGCCGCCGCGCGCGCGCTCACCCCGGCCGTCGAGGACGCGCTCGCCGAGGTCGACTACGGGTCGTGGACCGGCCGCGCGATCCGGGACCTGGTGGGCGAGCCGCTGTGGAAGGTCGTGCAGCAGCACCCGTCGGCCGCGGTGTTCCCCGACGGCGAGGGCCTGGCCGGGGTGCAGGCCCGGGCGGTGGCCGCGGTCCGCGCGCACGACGCGCGGATCACCGCCGAGTTCGGCGACCGGGCGGTGTGGCTGCTGTGCAGCCACGGCGACGTGATCAAGGCCCTGCTCGCCGACGCGCTGGGCCAACACCTCGACACCTTCCAGCGGATCGTGGTCGACCCGGCGTCGGTCTCGGTGGTCCGCTACACCGAGACCCGGCCGTTCGTGCTGCGGATGAACGACTGCGGCAGCGAACTCGCGGGCGTGGTGCCCCCGGAGCCCAAAGCCGAGGAACCGCCGGTCGACGCGGGGGACGCCACGGTCGGCGGCTCGACCGGCTGAGCAGGCCGCGAAGCTGTCACGAATTCCCGAAACCCGCGATGTACTCCTTGCTTCCGTGTGACTATGCGGCACCGAGCCGGACGGCTCACAGCGAGTGAGGAGTGGCAATGTCACAGGACTGGGGTCAGGGTCAGGGCAACTACGGCCAGGAACCTGGCGGCTACCCGCAGCAGGGGGGCTACCCCCAGGCCCCCGGCTATCCGCAGCAGGGTTACCCGCAGACCGGTGGCCTGCCCCAGGCGCCCGCGGAGTACGGCGGCGGTCCGATCACGCGGTCCGGCGCGGTCACCTCGGCCGCGGTTCTCGCGTTCGTGCAGGCCGGTATCACCACCATCACCACCATCATCGTGCTCGCGGGTGCGGCGAACAGCAGCGGCGGCGGCGGCGAGGCGTCGGTGAGCTTCGTCATCGGACTGGTCCAGCTCGCGGGCGTGCTGCTGCTGATCTTCGGCGGCGTGCAGCTCATGCAGGGCAAGGGCCGCGGGCTGCTGGTCGCGGGTGCCATCGTGGAGATCGTGCTGTCGGCGACCTACCTGGTCGCGTTCGCGGTCATCCCGACCTTCGGCGTGGACACCTTCGAGGGCGCCAAGACGTTCCTGATCCTCGTCGCGCTGCTGTTCGCCGTGATGCCGACCATCAGCCTGATCCAGGCCCTTGGCGCGTCGGGCACCGAGTGGCTGCGCTCGCGCCGGGGCCACTGAGCCCTCACCTGGCGAGCAGTTCGACCTGGGCCAGGGTGGCGCTGCCGTCGATCGTGAGCCGGTGGTGCCGGTAGCTGCCGGGGGTGGCCACCCGGAACGGGCGGGTCTGCCTGCGCCACCGGAACCGCTCGCCCGCGCGGCGATCGACGGTGTGCCAGGTGGTCCCGTCGGTCGAGCCGCTCAGTGTCCACCCGGTCGGGTCATGCTCGCGCGCGGCCGAGGTGAGGGTGTAGACCAGCACCTCGGCCGGGTCGCCGGTCATCTCGATCGGACTGTCCACAGCGGACTCCGTGCGGGTGGTGTCGTCGAACAGCGGGCCCGGCAGCCCGGCGGTGACGTCGCGTAGCGGCGGGCCTTGGCCCAGCGGGGGCGGGACGGCGTCGGGGCCGGTGCCCCAGTCCGACGGCTCTGGTCCCATGTCGAACGCCAGGTGCGCGCCCGCGGCGAGCACGTCGTGCGCGATGTAGGCGCGGTCGTGGGGTTCGCCGTCCACTCGAAGGCTCTGCACGTAGGGGTGCTGGTGGTTGGCGGCGGTGACCACGAGGTCGCGGCCGTTCTCCAGGTGCACCACCGCGCGCGGGAACAGCGGTGAGCCGATCGTGTAGTACGGGCTGCCGACGCGCAGCGGGTAGAAGCCCAGGGCGCTGAAGACGTACCACGCCGACATCTCGCCGTTGTCCTCGTCGCCGCAGTAGCCCTGGCCGATCTCGCTGCCCTGGTAGAGCCGGGCCAGCACGTCGCGGACCTTCTCCTGGGTGCGCCAGGGCTGTCCGGCGTGGGTGTAGAGGTACGGGATGTGGTGGGCGGGCTGGTTGCTGTGCCCGTACTGGCCCATCCGCACGTCGCGGGCCTCGGTCATCTCGTGGATCACCCGCCGGTAGGAGCCGGGGTGGGTGGCGGTCTCGGGGGTGGCGAAGTACTCGTCGAGCTTGGCGGCGAGTCCGGCGGGGCCGCCGTGCAGGTCGGCGAGGCCGCCGCCGTCGTGCGGCACGGCGAACGCGGCGGTCCACCCGTTGGTCTCGGTGTAGTCGTGGCCCCACACGCGCGGGTCGTAGCTCGCAGGCGACCAGCGCCACCCGCCGTCGGGCGTGCGGCCTTGGAAGAAGCCGATCGCCGGGTCGAAGTGGTGCACGTAGTGGCGCGCGCGGTCGAGGAAGTAGGCGTGGTCGTCGTCCTCGCCCAGCGCGGCGGCGAGTGCGGCGATGCCGAAGTCGTTGACGCAGCCCTCCATCGCCCACGACAGGCCCTCGGGCGTGGCGGTGGACGTGTGGTGGGTGAAGATCGACCGGTCCAGGCCCTTGCGGCCGACCGCGTCGTGCGGTGGGGTGACGGTGGCGTTGCGCAGGGCGGCGGCGTAGGCGTCGCGGACGTCGAAGCCGGGGACGCCCTTGAGCGCGGCGTCGGCGAACGCGACGTCGGAACTGGTGCCGGTCATCAGGTTCGCGTAGCCGGGGGAGGACCAGCGGGCGACCCAGCCGCCGTCGCGGTACTGCTGCAGGAAGCCGTCGACCAGTTCGCCGCAGCGGGTGGGGGCGAGCAGCGCGTAGGCGGGCCAGCAGGTGCGGTAGGTGTCCCAGAAGCCGTTGTTCACGAACACCTTGCCGTCCACTATGGACGGTGGGCTGACCGGGCTGGCGTAGCGGTGACGCGGCTGCGCGGCGGTGCCGGTGTTCTCGTGGCCCGCGTTGGGGTAGAGGAAGAGCCGGTACAGGCACGAGTAGAGCGTGGTGAGCTGGTCGTCGGTGGCGCCCTCGACCTCGACCCGGCCGAGTTCGGCGGCCCACGCGGCGCGGGCGCGGTCCCGCACGGACTGGAACGCCTCGGTCGCGCCGATCTCCGACTCCAGGTTGCGCCGCGCCTGCTCGGGACTGATCAGCGACGTCGCGATCCGCACGGTCACCACGGTCTCGCCCTGGCGCTCGGGCTCGAACCGGATCAGCGCGGTGCGCGCCCGGCCCAGGCCCCGCAACCGGTTCCCGGCGGCGGCGATCGGTCGGTCCACTGTGGCGTGCACGAACATCCGGCCCGCGCCCGCGGACAGTCCACTTCGGACATCGGTGTGCCCGGTGATCGTCCGGGCGACCGCGTCGACGCGGACCGCGCCGCCGTGGCCGACGTTGTCCAGCACCAGGTTCGCCGGGCCGGGCGGGAAGGTGAACCGCAGCGCGGCGGCGTGGTCGGTCGGGGCGATCTCGGCGGTGACGCCGTTGTCGAAGCGGACAGCGTAGTGGTGGGGCCGGGCGGTCTCGTCCTCGCGGCGGAACGACAGCGCCCGCGCGCGTCTGCCGACCCGGGTGCCGCGGGTGGGCATCAGGTGCAAGGTGTGCCGGTCGCCCATCCACGGGCTGGGCAGGTGGCTCAGCCCGAACGCCTGGATCGCGGTGTCGCGGTACTGGTAGAACCAGTTGGTCACCGCCGCGTCGGTGATCGGCGTCCAGAAGTTGAACCCGTGCGGCACGGCGGTCGCGGGGAAGGTGTTGCCGCGGGAGAACTTCCCGGTGGAGTGCGTGCCGCGAGTGGTGATCACCCGGTCGACAGCGGCCGCGGGCCTGCGCGGCGCGGGTCCGATGACCAGGTCGTCGAGCCAGCCCGCGAACTCGGCGGGACCGTGCGGGCCGCGGTAGGCGAGCAGGACGCGGGTGATCGTGCGGCCGCGGGCGACCCGGCCCAGGTGCACGGTGCGGTGGTTCCACTGGTCGGGCAACAGCGCGCGGGAGCCGCCCTGGCCGAGCGGGGTCAACGGGAAGCCGAGCTGGTCGGCGGCGTCGAGGTCGGACAGGTGGGTGCCGTCGGCGAAGGCGAGGTCGACGGCCACGAACGTGCTCGGGTAGCGCAGGTCGCCGCCGGTCAGCTCCGGGAAGATCACGTAGCTCAGCTCGGTGTCGGCGGCGACGGTGAGGTCCGACCAGAACAGCCGGTTGGTCCGGTGCGCCTCGCCGGTCGCGGTGTGGCTGCCCTCGTAGCGCAGGGCGTGCGCCCCGGTGAACCCGACGCCGGGTCGTGCGGCCGGGGCCTTCGCCGGCCCGGCGCCGACCCGGGTACGCAACTCGGCGCCGTCGGCCCTCGGCGCGCCGGACGGGTCGAGGTCGACGGTGTCGGTCCAGGTCGGCGCGGGGTCGGTCGGCTCGAACGACGTGCGGAAGCCTTCGACGCTCATTGATCAAGGGTAGGCCGGGCTGCGGAATCGACCGGAGTCGACCGGAGTCGACCGGAATCGACCGGAATCGACCGGAATCGGGTGGTCGTACCCGGGTCCGCGACGGCATGATGGACGCGGGGCGGGCGCCGACGAGGAAGTGGCGCCCGCCCCGGCTCGCTAGTCGCCCAAGTGCAGGGGGAGGCGGCGCAGGCCGCGGAAGGTCAGGCCCGGTTCACGTTCGGGCCGGTCCGTCTCGGCCAGGCGCAGGCCGGGGAACCGCGCGGTGAGCCTGCCGAGGGCGATCTCGGCCTCCACCCGCGCCAGCGCCATGCCCAGGCACGCGTGCGCGCCGTGGCCGAAGGCGAGGTGCCGGGCGGCACCGCGGCGCAGGTCGAGGACGTCGGGCTCGGTGAACACGGCCGGGTCGCGGTTGGCCGCACCGAGCACCAGCAGCACCGACTGCCCCGCCGCGATCGGCACGCCGCCGATCACCACCTCGCGGGCGACCATGCGCCCGGTCATCTGCACCGGGGAGTCGTAGCGCAGCAGTTCGTCCACGCACCTGCCGAGCAGCGCGGGCTCCGCGCACAGCAGCTCCCACTGGGCGCGCTCGCGCAGCAGCGCCAGCACGCTGTTGCCCAGCAGGTGCGTGGTCGTCAGGTGCCCGGCGGCCAGCAGCAGCACCAGGTTCGCCAGCAGGTCGGCGGGGGCGAGCCGGTCGCCGTCGCCGGTCACCAGGGCGCTGATCAGGTCCTCGCGCGGGTCGGCGCGGCGGGCCGCGGTCAGCTCGGTCAGGTAGGCGAGGAACTCCGCGACGGCGGCGAGCGCGGCCCGCAGCGCGTCGGCGTCGGGGGCCACGTCGTCGAGCAGGACGCCGAAGGACACCGACCACGACCGCAGCCGGTCGCGGTCCACGGGCGGCACACCCAGCAGCTCGGCGATCACCTCGACCGGCAGCGGCAGCGCGAGGTCGGCGACCAGGTCGACGCCGCCACGCTCGGCCGCGGCGTCGAGCAGCGCGTCGGTGCGGGCGGCGATCGCTGGCCGCAAGCCCTCGACCCGACGCGGGGTGAACGCCTTGGCGATCAGCCGGCGCAGCCGCGCGTGCTCGGGCGCGTCGGTGAACAGCAGCTGCCGCGCCAGCATGGCCACGACCTGCCGCTCCGCGGCCGAGGCGCCCGGCCCGGCGAAGAACCGCACCGCCGACAGCGCCGGGTCGCGCAGGGCCGCCGCGACCTCCTGGTGCCCGGTGACCACCCACTGGCCGCGGTCGGCGTCGAAGAGCACCGGCCCACGGGCGCGCAGCCGCGCGTAGAAGGGGTACGGGTCACGCTGGAGGCCGGGCTCGCGCAGCCGGTTGACACTCGGCACGCGGCGCCTGAACCGTGGCATCATCCGGCCCCCAGGTCGTGTTCGGACCCCACGGTACCCGCAGGTCCAGTACCTTCCGGCCAAGTTCGGGCGGCGAAGGGGCAGCACATGACGTCGGGGATCGGGCAGCGGTTCGTTGCCGAGGTCGATCGAGCGGCCTGGCGGCGGCCGCTGGTGCCTTGGGTGGCGGCGGGCGGCGCGGTCGCGGTGCTCGCGGTGGCGTTCCTGGCCGCCGGGTGGGTGCCGCGCGCGGTGGCGCTCGTCGCGCTGGTGCCCGCTGTCGCGGGGCCCGCGGCCAAGATCGGCGGCTACGTGGCCCGGCGCAGGCGGCGCGAGGCACCGCTGACGGTCGACGGCCACGGCGTGCGGCTGCCGACCGCGCGGGGCGCGGCGTTCCTGCCGTGGGAGACGCTGCGGTCGGTGACAGTGGACGGTCCGACGCTGAACTTCCGGGTCCGTGCGGGCGTCACCCCCGGCACGCCCGGGGTGGTCGGCCTGCACCAGCGCGACTCGTGGCCGGTGGCGTCCGGGCCGGGCCTGCCGGTCGACACGCGGCTGTTCACCCGCGGCCGCGAGGAGATCCTGGCCGCGATCGAGGAGTTCTCCGGCGGCCGGGTGTGGGCCGGACGCGGCTGAGGATCACTCGGTTGGCCTGATCACAGAGCGCCGCCGCGCGGCTACAGTTCGCGCCTGGTGGGTTCGACCGGGTGAGGAGCGGCCGGTGACCGGGGTGCGCGGGGTGGTTCGGTCGCCGTTGCTCGACCTGGTGCGGCTCACCCCGGTGCTGCGCCGCGGGCCGGGCGCGGGCGCGGTGCCGATGGATCTGGTCGCCACCGGCCCCGACGCCGCGGTGCTGGCGAGCGTGCTCGGACCGGAGTCGCTGGCGATCTGTCCACTGTGTCCGGTCCGATCGGTCGCGCCGGGGGAGTTGGCGGCCACGCTCGGCGGCCTGCTCGACGGCTCCGCGCGAGTGGTGATCGTCGGCGCGTCGACGGTGAGCGGCACTGTCCACGAAGGACGCCTGCTCGACCAGACCCTGGACCGCGCGGCCGAACTGGGCGTGCCGGTGGTGGCGGCCGCGGGCCCGCACCCCACGACGCTGACCCGGCACGCGTGGGTCGTCCCGGTGTCCTCGTGCACGGCGTCGGGCCGGGTGAGCTGGTTCGTCGACCTCGACCACGAACCGCGCGGCCTGCTCGCGCCGGGCGAGGAGGTGCCCGGCCCGCACGGCCCGGCCTCGGGCAACGGCGTCGCGGCGACCGTGGTGGCGGGCGCGGCGGCACTGCTGTGGTCACTGTTCCCCGCGGCGACGGGCGGCCAGGTGCGGTCGGCGCTGCTGATCGGCGCCACCCACCCGCGCCGCTGGGGCCCGCCCCTGCTCGACGCCGAACGAGCGTATGAGTTCCTCGCCCGCGGGATGGCCTAGTCCCGCCGCGGGCCCCGGAAACGTGGTTCGGGGCCCGCGTGGATCAGAAGCAGTTCGCCTCGTCCAGTGTGGACGGATCGGGCTGGACGTCCGGCCAGCCCGGCAGGCTCTCCTTGGTCTCCACCCTGGGTGAACAGCCCAGAGCGGTACCGTCCCACCGGAACACCCTGACCGAGAAGTACTCCTTCTCGGGTTCGGACCCGGTGCCGAAGAACCGGGATTCGACGGCCACCACCCGCGGTCCCGCCTGGATCCGCACCGACAGGGCCCCGTACGGGGTCGGGAACACCGCTCCGGTGAACCGCCAGCGGGCGCCGTCCCGCACGAGGCCGAGCGACGCGTCCGAGTCGCCGAGATAGCCGACTGACAGCAGGCAGACCGGGCGCCCGCCCACGACGACACACCGCAGCGAGTCCTTGGTGACGAACATGGCGAAGTCCGGCGCCCCGGTAAGCACCGCCCCACCGCGCTCCCGCACGACGGGGTTCGCCAGGTTGCCGGGATAGTCTGGATCGTCGGCGGCCAGCACCTCCAGCACATCGCCCGCGATCGACACCGACTGGACCAGCTCGCACGGCCTGTCGCCGCAGGTCGGCGCCACGTCGACGGGCTTTCCGGTCGACGTGGCCGTGCCTGCCGCGGGCGGAGTCGCGGGCATGGTGGTCACCGATGTCGGCGGGGTCGAACTGGACGGCTGTGTCGAGGTGATCCGCGCGGGCGGCACCTGCTGTGGCGATCCGCGGTCGGCTGTCGCCACGGTGATGCCGACGGCGGCGAGCACGACCGCGGCCGAGGCGACCAGCGCGGGCCACCGCCGGGCCCTGGGCTCGGCGGGGTGCTCGACCGGGAGACCGAGCGAGCCCGCGGTGACGGCGGTCGCCCGCGCTCGCAGCGAGTCCCTGACCCGCTGCTCGATGTCGTCGTTCATGACTTCTCCCCGAGTCCGTGGCGCAGTGTCGACAACGCGCGTGCGCAAGTGGACTTCACGGTGCCCTCGTGGATTCCGAGAGTCCTGGCGACCTCGGCCACCGGGAGCTCGGCGTAGTAGCGCAGGACGACAACCTCGCGCTGTCTGCGCGGCAGACCGTCGATCGCGTCGAGGACCTCCTGGTGTTCCTCGGCGAGTTCGACCCGGTCCCCAGGTGCCGGTCCCGCCACGACCTCGGGCGCCACCCTGCGCCGCGCGAGCACGGCGCGCCGGATCGTCGACCGGCACCGGTTGACCACCGCGGTGCGCAGGTAGGCGGGCGTCTCCGGGACGAACCCCCGCCGCCACAGCACCGCGAACACATCCTGCACGGCGTCTTCCGCCGCGGCTTGCTCGCCGATCAGCAACACCGCCAGTCGGACCAACCCGAGCCGATGTTCGCGGTACAGCGCCGCGAGTGACGCGTCCGCGGGTCTTGCCTGTGCTCTTCGCACAGCGACTTCGTCCACCAGGTTTCCCCCTGTCATGGTCACGTGCGTAGTCGCACGGGGAGGAGGCCCGGTTGTCCCGGCCGAGGTCACCGTTGGGTAACTGCCCGGCCGATCGGTCTCAGCAGTCGGATAGGAATCGGTCGAGGACGTCGACGCCGAAGTGCAGGCCCTCGACGGGGACGCGTTCGTCCACGCCGTGGGCCATCGCGCGGTAGTCGAAGCCGTCGGGCAGCAGCAGCGGGGCGAACCCGAAGCACTCGATTCCCAAGGGGGAGAACGCCTTCGCGTCCGTGCCGCCGCCCATGCAGTAGGGCACGACCACCGCGTCCGGGTCCTGCGAGCGCAGCGCGGCGGCCATGGCGTCGAACCAGGGGGAGTCGACGCGGGCCTGGACCGGGGGCTGGCGGCTGACGAACTCGCGGCGCAGGCCCGGGCCGAGCAGGCGGTCGATCTCGGCGAGCATGGCGTCCTCGGTGCCGGGCAGCACCCGGGTGTCCACTTGGGCCTGTGCGATGCCGGGGACGACGTTGACCTTGTAGCCCGCGGAGAGCACGGTCGGCCGGGTGCTGGGGCGCACGGTGTTCTCCACCAGCTTGGCCGCCGCCCCGAAGCGGGTGATCGTCGCGTCGACCGCCGCGTCGCTGTCGAGGTCGACCGGGACGCCGAGGGCGGCGCCGGTCCGTTCCAGGAACGCGCGCACGGTCGGCGTGAGGTGCACCGGCCACTCGTGCGCGGCGAGCCGGTGCAGCGCGTCGACCAGTTTGACCACGGCGTTGTCGTCGTTGCGGCGGGAGCCGTGGCCCGCGCGGCCGGTGGCGGTGATCAGCAGGTGCGCGGTGCCGCGCTCGGCGGTGCCCACCGGGTAGAGGCGGACCAGCCCGCCAGCGTCGGTGCGCACCGGCACGGTGTACGCGCCGGACTCGCCGATCGCCGCGGTGCAGCCCTCGAACAGGCCCGGGTGCTCGTCGACCAGCCAGTGCGCGCCGTAGTCGCCCTGGTCCTCCTCGTCGGCGACGAAGGCGAACACGACGTCGCGCCGCGGCCCGCGGCCCTCCGCCGCCCACCGCGCCAGAACGGTCAACACGGTGGCACACAGGTCTTTCATGTCCACCGCGCCCCGGCCCCACACGTACCCGTCGCGGATCTCGCCCGCGAACGGCGGCACCGTCCACTCGGCGGGGTCGGCGGGCACCACGTCCAGGTGCATCTGCACCAGCAGCGCGTCCAGGTCGGGCCGCGACCCCGAGAGCCGGGCGACCACGTTGCTGCGCCGCGGCGCGCGCTCCAGCAGCCCGGGTTTGAGCCCGGCGTCGGTGAGCCGGTCGGCGACGAACTCCGCGATGTCGCGTTCACCCTCGCTCTGCCCGTGGCCTCGGTTCGTGGTGTCGAACCGGATCAGCCGGGCGCACAGCTCCTCCACCGACTCGGCCATGCCACCTCCTCAGCCGTATATACCGTCGATCGCACCCGCCGCGATCGCCGTGACGACCTTGAAGGCTTTCATCGCCTCGGTCATCGACGCCGCGGTGAACCCGACCCTACGGACTCCGGTCGGCTCCACGGTGGGCACCACGGCCGCGGCGTGCGCGAGATGGGTCGCGTCGAACTCCACCTCGATCCGGTGCTCGCTGACAACTCCCGGCGTGCGGCAGGCAAGCGACATCGCCTCGGTCGACGCCGCGGTGATCACCCCGGCGGTCACCGACGGCGGCGCGCACACCGCCGCGTACCTGCTCACGCACTCCTTGACCACCGCGGGACGCGCGTTCGGGGCGTAGTCGGCGGCGTCTTCGCAGGTGCGGTCATCGCCGGTCACCACGAGCACCGGCACGCCGTGCTCGGCGGCCAGCGCCGCGTTGAGCCTGCCCTCGCTCGCGGGCACCCCGTCGAGCCACACCCCGGTGATGGAGTTCTCCAGGTAGGTGTGGGCAAGCACACCCTCGGCGCCCGCGCCCGTGTGATACCCGAGGAACACCACCCCGTCCACGCCGAAGTCGATGCCCTGCATCATCGACAGCGGCTTGTGCCTGCCGGTGAGCAGCCGCGCGCGCGGGTCGAGCTCCTCCAGCAGCACGTTGCGCTGCGCCGAGTGCGCCTCGTTGATCAGCACCCGGGTGGCACCACCCGCGACCAGGCCCGCGACGCAGGCGTTGACATCCGCGGTGAGCAGCCGCCGGAAGCGTTGCCACTGTTCGGTTCCCGGCACCACATCGGCGGTACAGGTGACTCCGGTGGCGCCTTCCATGTCGGCCGAAACGAGTATCCACACGGCCAGTACGTTACTCATTGACGGCGATCGTTGACTTATGCGACCCGCAGGTGGTTTCTTTCACCCCTACTACTCGGGAAGGGGTGGTCGTGGTGCGCATCAGGTGGTGGGGATTGGTCGTCGCGGCCCTGGTCGCGGGCTTGGCGACCGGGCCGGTCGCGGTTCCGCGGGCACAGGCCCAGCAGGGGGCCACGCTGCGGGTCGCGGTCACCCAGGAGGTCGACTCGCTCAACCCGTTCCTGTCGATCACCCGCACCGGGACCGACATCCTGCGTACCAACTTCGAGCAGCTCACCACCTACAGCGCCAAGGACCTGACCCCGCAGCCCGGCCTGGCCGAGAAGTGGGAGCCGTCGGCGGACAAGCTGACCTGGACCTTCACCATCCGCGACGGCGCGAAGTGGAGCGACGGGCAGCCGATCACCGCCCGCGACGCGGCGTTCACCTTCGACCTGATGCTCAAGAACGAGACCGCGCGCACCGCCAACGGCAACTTCGTGGCGCCCTGGGAGTCGGCGACCGCGACCGACGACCGCACGCTGGTGATCAAGACCAAGACCCCGCAGGCCACCATGACGGCCCTGGACATCCCGATCGTGCCCCAGCACGTCTGGTCCAAGCAGTCCGACCTCGGCGCGGAGCCCGCGTTCCCGATGGTCTCCAGCGGCCCGTACGTGATCACGGAGTTCAAGGAGAGCCAGTTCACCCGGCTCAAGGCGAACCCGAACTACTGGCGCGGCGCCCCGAAGATCGAGAACCTCGACTTCATCTACTACAAGAACGCCGACGCCGCCGTGCAGGCACTGCGCAACGGCGAGGTCAACCGGCTCACCCCGGCCCAGTACGACGCCCTCGCCGGGGACGCGAACATCACCCGCAACAACGCCAAGGGCAAGCGGTTCAACGAGCTGATCATGAACCCGGGCGCCGCGGACAACACCGGCGCGCCCATCGGCGACGGCCACCCCGCGCTGCGCGACCCGAAGCTGCGCCGCGCGATCGCCCAGGCGATCGACTCGAAGACGCTGGTGGAGAAGGTCTGGGGCGGCTACGGCGAGCCCGGCGCGGGCTACGTGCCGCCGCTGTTCGCCGAGTTCCACTGGAACCCGGGCGCCAAGGCCCGCACCTTCGACCTCGCCGCCGCGAACACCGCGCTCGACCAGGCGGGCTACACCCGCGGCGGCGACGGCGTGCGCGTCGACCCGGCCAGCGGGCGCCCGCTGAACTTCCGGCTGATGGCCCACGCCGGGACCAACTTCGACGAGCAGAGCGCGCCGTTCATCAAGGGCTGGCTCTCCGACATCGGCATCGAGATCGAGGTGCAGCCGGTCTCGAACAGCAAGGTCAACGAGGCGACCACCGCGGGCACCTTCGACCTGACCTACAGCGGGTGGAACGGCAACCCCGACCCGGACTACATCCTGTCGCTGCAGACCTGCGCGGCGCGGCCCAACGCCCAGGGCAAGGGCGCCACGCCGGACACGTTCCTGTGCGACCCGCGCTACGACGACCTCTACGCCAAGCAGCTCCAGGAGTTCGACCGGGCCAAGCGCGCCGACCTCGTCAAGCAGATGCAGGAGCTGCTGCACGAGGAGGCGCCCATGGTCATCCTGGGCTACGACAACATGCTGGAGGCCTACCGCAAGGACAAGTTCGCCTCGTTCCAGGTCTCGCCCGAGCCCGGCGGCGTGATCATGAACCAGCAGTCCTACTGGGGCTACTACAGCGCCACCCCGGTCAGCGCCGCCGCCGGATCCGAGGACGGCAACACCGGCGTGGTGCTGGCCGTGGTCGGCGGCGTCGTGCTCGTCGCCGCCGCGGGCGGTGTGCTGCTGGCCCGCCGTCGCAAGGCCACGGCGGACGACCGCGAGTGAGCGAACTCGCGAGCGAGCCATCGACACAGGGTGTCCGCGAGCGGCATCACCGAGCCGGTGAGGGGATGTCGTGAGCGATCTGCTCGCGCCGATCGGCGACCCGCTCGCCGCCCCGGAGTCCCGGGGCGGCGGCGGTGCGCTCCGGTACGTGCTCAACAAGGTCGGCGGCGCGCTGCTGAGCCTCGGGCTGATCGTGGTGCTCGGGTTCCTGCTGTTCCGCGCGATCCCCGGCGACCCGGTGCAGACCATGACCCGCGGGCGGCCGGTCAGCGCCCAGCAGATCGCCGAACTGGAGGCGTCGCTGGGGCTGGACCGGCCGCTGCTGGAGCAGTTCGTCCGCTACCTCGGCGACCTGCTGCACGGCGACCTCGGCCTGTCCTACACCTTCCGGGTACCCGTCGCGCAGAAGATCCTCGAACGGATCGGCCCGACGCTGCTGCTCGTCGGCGTCGGCACGCTCATCGCGGTGGCGCTGGGGCTGTGGCTGGGTGTGCGGTCGGCGTGGCGGCGCAACAGCCGCTTCGACAAGGTCTCCACCGGGGTCGCGCTGACCCTGTGGTCGGTGCCGACGTTCTGGCTGGGCCTGCTGCTGCTCTCGGCCACCAGCGGCCTGTTCCCCAGCGGCGGCCTCACCTACCCCGACACCCCGCCCGACTTCCTCTCCCAGGCCCTCGACATCGCCCATCACATGGTGCTGCCCACGATCACCCTGGTGGCCGTGGTGTACGCGCAGTACCAGCTCGTCATGCGCTCGTCGCTGGTCGAGGAGATGAACGCCGACCACCTCACCACCGCGCGCGCCAAGGGCCTGCGCGACGACCAGGTGCGCCGACACCACGCCGTGCCCAACGCGCTGCTGCCGACGGTGACCCTGGTGTTCCTGCACCTGGGGCTGGTGGTGTCCGGCGCGATCACCGTGGAGACGGTGTTCTCCTGGCCGGGCCTTGGCCTGCTCACCTACGAGGCACTGCTCGCCCCCGACTATCCGCTGCTGCAGGGCACCTTCATCGTGCTCGCGGGAGCCGTGGTGCTGATGAACCTCATCGCCGACCTGCTTTACCGCGTGATCGACCCCAGGGTGCGGGCCGCGTGACGGCGCCAGCGTGGAACCGGCGCCGGGCGGCCGCGGGCCGGGCGTGGCGCGAATTCGCGACCAACCGGGCCGGGCTGATCGGCCTCGTCGTGCTGACCCTGATCCTGCTGCTGGCCGCGCTGGCACCGCTGATCACCGACCAGACCGGCCTGGACGTCACCCGCGCCACCGGCAAGCGGCTGGAGCCGCCCAGCGGGACCTACTGGCTCGGCACCGACGAGAACGGCCGCTCGGTGCTGCTGCTGACCCTGTGGGGCGCGCGGGTGTCGCTGCTGGTGGGGCTCTCGGCCACGCTGCTGTCGATCGCCATCGGCACCGTGATCGGCATCCTCGCCGCGCACTTCGGCGGCTGGACCGCGGCGATCCTGATGCGGTTCACCGACTTCTTCCTGGTGCTGCCCTCACTGGTGCTCGCCATCGCACTGTCCACCGTGCTCGAACGCGGCATCGGCACCATCGTGCTCGCCATCGGCCTGACCTCCTGGCCCTCGGCCGCGCGGCTGGTGCGCGCGCAGACGCTGACCGTGGAGGCCCGCCCCTACATCGAGCGCTCCCGGGCACTGGGCGGCGGGCACCTGCACGTGATCGGCAAACACGTGCTGCCCGGCGTGCTGCCACTGGTGTTCGTCAACACGACCCTCGCCGTGGGCACCGCGATCGTCGCCGAGTCCACCCTGTCGTTCCTCGGCCTCGGCGACTCCACCGCCGTGTCGTGGGGCGCGATGCTGCGCTCGGCGTCGGCCACCGGCGCGGTCACCGCGGGCGCCTGGTGGTACCTCGTGCCCCCCGGCCTGGCCATTGCCGGGGTGGTGCTCGCGTTCACCCTGTGCGGGCGGGCCCTGGAGTCCGTGCTCAACCCCAGGCTCCGGGAGCGCTAGATGACCCTGTTGCACCTGCGCGACCTGCATGTGCGCTACCCGGGCGAACACGCCGTGCGCGGCGTCGACCTGCGCCTGGCCGCGGGGGAGACCCTCGGCCTGGCGGGCGAGTCCGGCTGCGGCAAGTCGACGCTGGCGATGTCGGTGCTGCGGCTGCTGCCCGCCGCGGCCGAGGTGTCCGGGCAGATCCTGCTCGACGGCGTCGACGTGCGGGAGATGAACTGGGGACAGCTCCGCGCGGTCCGCTGGGCGGGCGCGTCGGTGGTGTTCCAGGGCGCCATGCACGCGCTCAACCCCGTGCACCGCGTCGGCGACCAGATCGCCGAGCCCATCCGCCTGCACACCCCGAAGACCACCCCCGCCGAGGTCCGCCGCCGCGTGGACGAACTGCTGACACAGGTCGAGTTGCCCACCGACCGCGCGTCGGCCTACCCGCACGAGCTGTCCGGCGGGCAGAAGCAGCGCGTCATGATCGCCATGGCGCTGGCCTGCGCGCCCCGGCTCGTCATCGCCGACGAACCCACCACCGCCCTCGACGTCGTCGTGCAGGCCCAGGTGCTCGGTGTGCTCACCCGGCTCGTCGCCGAACACGACATCGGGCTGCTGCTGATCAGCCACGACCTGTCCGTGCTGGGCTCCACCTGCGCCCGGCTCGCGGTGATGCAGCGAGGCGAGATCGTCGAGCAGGGCCCGGCCCGCGCGGTCATCGCCGCGCCGACCCACCCGCACACCCAGGCGCTCGCCGCCGCGTTCCCCACCGTCGGCGACCCGCGGCACCGCTACGCCCCCGCCACCACGGGCGAGCGACCCGCGGCAGGCACCGACGCCGTGGGGGAGGAACTGCTGCGCACCGAGGGCCTGCACGTGCGCTTCGGCGGCGTCCGCGCGGTCGACGGCGTGGACCTGAGCGTGCGCGCCGGGGAGATCGTCGCCCTGGTGGGCCAGTCCGGCTCGGGCAAGACCACGCTCGCGCGCACCGTCCTGGGCCTGCAGAAGCCGACCGCGGGGCGGGTGCTGTTCGCGGGCGAGCCCGTGCCGCGGTCCTCGGCCAAGCTGCGCGCCTACCGGCGCCAAGTGCAGTTGGTCCTGCAGGACCCCACGAGCGCGCTCAACCCGCGACACAGCGTGCACGAGGCCGTCGCCGAGGGGCTGCGCATCCACCGCGTGCCCGGCGACGAGACCGAGCTGGTGGCCGCCGCGCTCGACGCCGCCGAGCTGCGCCCGGCGCAGCGCTACCTCACCGCCCTGCCCCACCAACTCTCCGGCGGACAGCGCCAGCGCGTGGTCATCGCGGGCGCCCTGGCCCTCGCGCCGCGGCTGCTGGTGGCCGACGAGCCGGTCGCGTCGCTGGACGCGTCCGTGCGCGGGGAGATCCTGGCGCTGCTGCTGCGGCTGCGCGCCACCCTCGGCCTCGCCGCGCTGGTGATCACGCACGACCTCGGGCTGGCCTGGAACATCGCCGACCGGGTCGCGGTGATGTACCGCGGGCGGATAGTCGAACAGGGTCCCGTGGACCAGGTGCTGTGTAACGCTGAACACCCCTACACCCGGTCGCTGCTGGCGGCCATCCCCGACCTCGGGCAGCGTGACCAGGTGGATCACCAGGCCAGACCGGCGGGGTGACGCCGCGGGCCGTTACCTCGGGTAGCCGTCCGCGTGCGCGCGGTTCCACCGAAACGACCATTGCGCGAAAGCCGTCGGCGTGCACTGTGTAATCTCAGGCAACGATGGCCACCACCACAGATCCGTCTCCAGACGTGGAAGAGTCCTTGGTCGCAGAGAACGCAGCGAACGCTCCATCCGTCGCCGACGGCGATTCGTACCCGTCGGACGGCCGGATTGGTCCACTGCCCGTGCGCACGATCGCGCTGGGCACCGTGGGCAGTCTGCTGATCCTGCTCAGCGCGTTCGGCGCCGGAGGCGTCCTCGTCAGCGACCCCGTCCTGGGGCGCGGCGCGTTGTCGTGGATCCGGTACGGCCACGGCCAGATGCTGGCCACCGGGGTGCTCTACACCGGGTTCGCGCTGGTGGTGTGGGCGTGGGTCCGCCTGGGCAGGCACGTGCTCGCCCGCCGCGTCGGGGCCCGCGGGGTGCGGATCGCCGCGGCCGCCTGGATGGCGCCGCTGCTGGTGTCGCCGCCGGTGTTCACCCGCGACGTGTTCTCCTACCTCGCGCAGGGCAGCCTGCCGCTCTACGGCCAGGACCCGTACTCCGTCGGCCCGGTCATGCTCGGCCTGCAGGAGGTCGTGCAGAACGTCCACCCGTTCTGGCAGACCACCCCCGCGCCGTACGGCCCGCTGTTCATCCTGCTGGCCAAGGGTGTCGCCGCCGTCGCGGGCACCAACCTGATCCTCGGCGTCGTGCTGATGCGGTTGGTGCTGCTGATCGGACTGGGCCTGCTGGTGTGGGCGCTGCCGGGCCTGGTGCGCCACCTCGGCGGCAACCTGCCGGTCACGCTGTGGCTGGCCGTGGCGGGTCCGATGACCGTCGTGCACCTCGTCGGCGGCCCGCACAACGACCTGCTCATGGTCGGGTTCCTCGCCGCGGGCACGCTGTGCGTGCTGGAGCGCAAACACGTCCTCGGCGTCGTCCTGGTCACCCTGGGTGTCGCGGTGAAGGCGACCGCGGCCATCGCCCTGCCGTTCCTGGTGTGGGTGTGGGCGGGGCACCTGAAGGCGACGTTCTGGAAGAACTTCACCCGCGCGGTGGCCGCCGCCGTCGCCACGTTCGTCGTCACCTTCGCCGCCGCCACGCTGATCGCCGGGCTCAACCTGGGCTGGATCAAGGCGCTGCAGGCGCCGACGATGATCGTCAACTGGCTGTCGATCCCGACCGCGGTCGGCGAGAGCGTGCACACCGTCGTCGACCTGTTCATCGACGCCAACAAGAGCTGGTTCGTCAACACCACCCGGGTCCTCGGCGGCCTGCTGTTCTTCACCATCGCCGCGCGCCAGTGGTGGCAGGCCCGCCACGGCGGCTCGGACGCGGTCCGCCGGATGGCGTTCGTGCTGTTCGCCGTCGCCGTGCTCTCGCCCGCGACCCTGCCGTGGTACCTGGCGTGGGGCTTCGTCATCGCGGCCGCGCTGCCCTGGCAGCGGCGCCAGCTCGCGATCCTGGTCAGCGCCGCGGTGTTCCTGGTGCTGACGTATTCGCCCGCGGGCGAGGACCTGCTCTACAACTGGCCGTTCATCGCGGGCGCCGTCGCGGTGTCGTTGCTCGCCGGGTTCTCCTTGCTGCGCAACGATCCGCTGGGGCTGTTCGGGGAGCGCGAGGAACTGGTCTCGGTCCCGACGAAGGTCTGAGCGGGAGGGGTCCCGGACCGGTCGGGCTACACATGGCGTCAGTTGCCGCCCATCACAGGAGGAACCAGTCCGATGACATCGCCGAAGCCGTCCGCGTTCGTCGTACCGCCGGACTCGCCGAGGGCGGCCAGGCAGGCGCACACGTGCCTGGCCGTGGTGTTCGCGCTCGCCGCACTGAACCTGCTGGTAACCCTGGTGTTGAGCGAAGGCGCCACCGGCTTGGGAGGGGCGGGAATCGCGCTCGCGCTGGCCGCGGGAACGTGGTCCAGTGCCACCAGCATGCGGGCCGGGAGGCGCAGCGGCCGAACCGGCGCGGTGGTCCTCGGGGCGATCCTGGCGGCGCTGCAAGTCTTCGGCCTGGCCATTGTGTTCTCACTGCGCGACTTGCTCGACAGCGGGCCGTTCGCCCTCGCCGTGCTGGTGAGCGTCACGGTGATCGGGCTGATCGTCGCAGGTCTGGCCCTGATGTTCCGCTCGGAGGTCAGCGCCTACCTGGACCGCCAGTGACCGCCGCGATCGGCAGCGCCGACCCCTCGTCGCACGTGCCTGCGGTCCATGACGGACGAACGGGTGACCCACCTGTGCACGTGGTGGCCCCACGATCGCGGCGCACGGTCCACCGGGCCGCGCGCTGACATGGAGGCGCACGAGGTCGAGCAACTCGCCCGCCGGGAGAGCGCGCGATGGACGCCCGCGCCCGGATTCGCGTACACCGTCTTCCCGCCGTTCCAGCGACCCGTCCCGATCGACGTCGTTCCACCAGGAGGCACCTGGCACGCCTATGTGCCGCTGGACTCCGCCGAGCCCGTGAGCCTCGCACCGGACCCGTTCCGGTTCCTCGACGCGACCGCCGTCGGCACCATCCTCGTGTTCCGCTTCACCTGGCTCGATCGGCCGGACCCACCCGACTACCTGCTGCACCTGGACATGAGCGAGGTTCCGCCCGGGAGTTTCGACGGCGCGTCAGTCTTCCTGCTGGAAACGGTGGCCGAGCTGACGGCGTTCGCGGACTGGCCTGAGCGGCGCACGGTGGCCCTGTCGAGCCGGGTGTCCCTGGTACTGCCGCGCACAGCGCTCTAAGCGCGCCATGCGGTCGCCTCGGTCGTTCGATCCGCTGTCGAGACAGGTCCCTCTGCCGACAACCGACCGGATGAAGCGTGCGCGTCAGGGACGGGTCAGGGGTGGCTGTTCCCCTTGGTCGAGTCGATCCAGAGGAGTGGAGCCATGCGTGGAACCCGACCGACCCGGCGGCCGATCGCCGTCGCGATCGACTGGCCGCAGGTCGCCCCCGTCCGCTCGGGGCACCTATCCTCCCAGGTGTGCTGAGGATCGAACTGCTGGTCGTCCCGGACTGTCCTCACGAGACACCCGCGGCCCTGCTGCTGCGCCGCGCGCTGGACGACGAGGGATTGGCTGCGACCGGGTTCGCCACCGTGGTGGTGACCAGCGACGAGCAGGCCGTGGAGCTGGGTTTCCCGGGTTCGCCCACGATCCGCATCGACGGCGTCGACCCCTTCGAGGCCTGCCTGCCGCCCGGGCTCACCTGCCGGGTGTATCGCACACCCGCCGGGCTGCCCGACCTGCCCGCCCTGCGCGCGGCCCTGCGCGATTCGACCTCCACCTGACTTGAGGTCGCGCATCGCAAGGCCGCCTACCTCAGCTCAGCGCGGGGTCGGTGAAGGTGAGGGTGCCGTCGTCGGCGTCGAGGACGGCGTGGGCGCCCAGGGGCACGGTGAGCTGTCCCTTGCAGTGGCCGAAACCGAGGTCCCACACCATCGGCAGGCCCAGTCCGCCCAGCAGGTCGGCCGCCACGGCGTACACCTCCGCCGGGTCGCCGCAGTCGGCCCACGAGCCCAGGGCGATCCCCGACACCCCGGTGAACCACCCTGCCCGCAGCAACTGGGTCAGCATCCGGTCGATCCGGTAGGGCGCCTCGGCGACGTCCTCCAGCAGCGCGATCGCCCCGTCCGGCGGCGGGCAGGCGGCGGGGGAGCCGAGGTCGGCGGCGATCAGGCTCAGGTTGCCGCCCACGGTGATCCCCTCGGCGACGCCGTGTCCGGCGGTCGAGGCGGCCGGGCCGATCACCTCGCGCACGGTCTCCGGTTCGAACAGCGTGGCCCGGAAATGGTCCTGCGCCACCGGGTCGAACCCGTCGCCCGCGATCATCGGGGAGAACAGCGTCGAGACGTCCAACTCGGCGCCGAGCGCGGCGTGCAGCGCGGTGACGTCGCTGGACCCGGCGAACACCTTGGGGCCCGCGGCGGCCATCGCGGGCCAGTCGAGCAGGTCGACCATGCGCTGGCTGCCGTAGCCGCCGCGCGCGCAGAACACCGCGGCCACGGTCGGGTCGCACCACGCGCGCCGCAGGTCCGCGGCGCGGTCGGCGTCGCGGCCCGCCAGGTAAGGGAACACCGGGTGCCGGGCGAGCACGTGTGTGCCGACCTCGACCTCCAGGCCCCACGACGCCAGCACCGCCACCCCGCGCGCCAGCAGGTCCGGCGACACCGGGCCCGCCGGGGCGACCACCGCGACCTTCGACCCGGGCCGCAGCCGGGCTGGCCGGGCGCGCGTCACCGGTGCAGCTCCAGCACCGGCACCCCGGGCGGGGTGAACCCGAACACCTGCCCGTAAAAGGACAGCTCCGCCTCGTGCACGGCGATGATCGTCGCCGCGCGGCGGAACCCGTGCTGCTCGCCCTCGAAGGTCAGATAAGCGTGCGGGACGCCCGTGCCGTCGAGCGAGGCGACGAACCGGTCGGCCTGCTCGGGCGGGCACACCTCGTCCTCCAGGCCCTGCAACAGCAGCACCGGCCCGGCGAGCCGGTCGACCCGGTTGATCGGGGACCGCTCCGCGTAGCGCTCAGGGTGCTCGGTCAGCGACCCGACCAGGCCCTCGACGTAACGGGACTCGAAGTCGTGGGTCTCGCCGCCCTCCCCGGTCCAGCCGGTGAGGTCCAGGATCGGGCACATGACCGTGCCGCACCGGTAGGTGTCGACCATGGTCATCGACGCCGCCGCGGTCCAGCCGCCCGCGCTGCCGCCGCGCACGGCCAGCCGCCCGGGGTCGGCGGTGCCCTCGGCGGCCAGCGCGGTCGCGACGGCGGCGCAGTCCTCGACGTCGACCACACCCCACTGGCCGTTGAGCACCTCGCGGAAGTCGCGGCCGTAGCCCGAGGAGCCGCCGTAGTTCACCGCGACCACCCCGAATCCCCGGCTGGTGAAGTAGGCGAAGCCCAGGTTGAGCACGGTGGAGTACCGGTCAGTCGGGCCGCCGTGCACGTGCACCAGGTACGGCGGCAGCTCGCCGTCGGGCGCGGCGAAGTCGGGGTTGGCGGGCGGATAGACGTAGGCGGTGATCCGGCGCCCGTCCGGCCCGGTGAACTCCCGCTCGGCGGGCGCGGGCAGATACCGCGCGTCGGGCAGACCGGGCGCGGGTTCGGTCAGCTCGACCAGCTCACCGGTGGACAGGTCGAGCCGCACCACGGCCGCGTCGGCGCTCGGCCCGGCCGCGCAGCCGACCACGACACCGTCGTGACCGGCGGAGATGTCCGACCAACTGGGGAAGTCGGTGTCGACGTCGGTGACCGTGCCGCTGCGCTCGTCGAGGACCGCCAGCACACCGCCGCACAGCACCACGAACCGGCCCCGGCCCAGAGCCGCGAACCAACGCCACCCGAGTTTCCACAGCGTCCCGCCGAGTTCCCGCGCGCACGGCGCCAGGTTCACCGCCGCGCCGTCGAGCCCGATGCGGTGCAGATTCCACCAGCCCTCCGGGTCGCTCAGCGCGAGCAGCGAATCGGGTGCCTCCCACTCGACCTGGCAGACCGCTTCCTTCGAACCGCCCGCGACCACCCGGTGCGGCCCGAACGTGCCGTCGGCCAGCACCGCCGCGACACACAGCTCGGTGCCGTCCCACGGCATGTTCGGGTGCTCCCAGCCGATCCACGCGACGTGGCGGCCGTCCGGGCTCGGCTTCGGCGCGGTGAGGAAATGGTGGCTCGCCGACAGCACCCGCGCCCGCCCGCCCGCCACCGGCAGCGCCACCATGGCCCGCTCGACGTCGACGGGCCGGTCGCCGGTGACGCTCTCGCGCACACACCACACCTCGGTGCCGTCCGGGCTCGCCAGCAGGTCGGCGTAGCGGTGACCGTGCGGGCGCTCGGGCTCGGCGCTGATCGCCACCGGCTCGCCGCCCGTCGGGTCGACCAGGTAGACCCGCTGGTCGTCCCAGTGGGTGAACGCGACCCGCACCCCGGCCGGGGTGTCGAGCACCGCGTAGGGCGTGCCGCCGTACTCGTGGACCCGGTTGCGCACGTTCCACGGCGCGCCCAGCACCTCGCGGGTGCCCTCCGCGTCGCGGCGCAGCAGCGCGAGCCGCCCGCCCTCGTCGGGCCTGCGCTGCGTCCAGTAGACCCCCGACGCGTGCCTGCTCGGCCAGTCGACGCCCGCGCCCGCCCGGGCCACGTCGGCGGCAGCGAGCGGCGACTCCCAGGTCCCGTACGAAGCGATCTTCACCATGGCCTCGACCCTACCGACCCGCGCCGGCCGCGCGGATACCCCGAAACGGGTGGGTACGGCCTGCTCGAAACCACCCCGTGCAATAGGGTCGGTGGTGCCATGGCCCGTGTCATCCACGTCTTCCGTCAGCCCGACCGCTTCGTTGCAGGCACGGTCGGGCAGCCCGGCGACCGCACGTTCTACCTGCAGGCCGTCGAGAGCGCCCGCACCGTCAGCGTCACCATCGAGAAACAGCAGGTCGCCGTGCTCGCCGAGCGCATCGGCTCGCTGCTCGAAGAGGTGCACCGCCGCTTCGGCGCGGAGGTCCCCGAGGACGTGCCCGACGACCTCGTCGACGCCGAGCCGCTGCAGGTGCCCGTGGAGGAGGAGTTCCGCGTCGGCACGATGGGCCTGGGCTGGGACGCCGAGTCCAGCGCGGTGGTGATCGAGCTGCTCGCGGTCACCGAGGGCGAGGTCGACGAGTCCGTGGTGCTCGACGACACCGACGAGGGCCCCGACGCGGTGCGCGTATTCCTCTCGCCCACCGAGGCCCGCGCGTTCGCCGACCGCGCCGACCGCGTGGTCAACGCCGGGCGCAAGCCCTGCCCGCTGTGCACCGAGCCGCTGGACCCGCAGGGACACGTCTGCCCCAGGCAGAACGGGTACCGGCGCACCGAAGAGACCTGACCGGCCGTGCGGCCCACCGACCCGGACGCCGGGGACTTCCTGCTGCGCGGGCGAATCGACATCGAGGGCAGGCTGGTCGACGCCTCGAACGCCACCCTCTACTGCCGCATCGAGGCCGACGGCGTCGACGCGAAGTGCGTCTACAAGCCGGTCGGCGGCGAACGGCCGCTGTGGGACTTCCCGGACGGCACGCTGGCCGGGCGCGAGGTCGCGTCCTACCTGATCGCCGAGGCCACCGGGCTGCGCCTGATCCCGCCCACGGTGCTGCGCGACGGGCCGTTCGGCGTCGGCATGGTGCAGTTGTGGATCGAGACCAAGGAGGGCGACGACCTGGTCGACGTCGTCGCGCCCACCGACGTGCCGCCGGGGTGGCGCCCGATCCTGCGCGCGCACGACCGGTTCGGCGACCCGGCGGTGCTGGCGCACTCCGACAGTCCGGTGGTGGCGCACCTGGCCGCGCTCGACATCGTGATCAACAACGCCGACCGCAAGGGCGGCCACGTGCTGCACGGCACCGACGGCGGCGTCTACGGCGTCGACCACGGGATCAGCCTGCACACCGACAACAAGCTGCGGACCGTGCTGTGGGGCTGGGCGGGCGAACCCCTGCCCGACGACGCGGTCGAGGCGTTGGCCGCGCTGCGCTCGGCGCTGGAGGGCGAGCTGGCCGTGGCGCTGGCCGAGCACATCACACGCCGGGAGATCAAGGCGCTGCGCTCCCGCACCGCGCGCCTGCTCGCCGCGCCGGTCTACCCGGCGCCCGACGCCGAGGGCAGGCCGATCCCGTGGCCCGCGTTCTGATCGCGAAGGCGCCTCGCCGCCGAAGGCCAGGGGACACCATGGACGATGAGGTTGAGCCGCACCGCCTGGGTACCGACGAACTGGCCGCACGGGCCGCGAGCGGCGATGGCTGGAACAACGTGCCCGCGCTGGCCGAACTGGCCCGGCGCGCACCCGTCGTGGCGCTCGCGATCGCCACGACGATGCTGACCTGCGACGACGCCCTGTTGGCTGCGCGCGCGCCGCGCGTCGTCGCCGAGTTCGACGAGCGCGACGCGCACGCGTTCATGGCGACCGTCGGCGACGACCCGGCCTTTCCGATCCTCGCCGCGATCGTCGAGATCCTCGCGGTCGACTCACCGGTCGACCCCGGCGCTCTGCCCGGCGTGCTGCGGCGAGTCGCCAGGCGGCTCGCCGCGCCGCGCAGCGGCCGGGAACAAGATCTCGCGAACCTGTTCTTCAGGCAGTACCCGCACCTGGCGCCCCCATGAAACCGCGGCGAAGGCTGCCGCGACAATACCGACCATGCCCACCGTGATGAAGGAACGGCAGTGATGTGGGACGGCAGTGATGTGGGGACGGCAGTGACCGGTCGGGTGTGGCCGAAGTCGTTCGCCGACCGGCTGACCTCGCCGCTGCCGGGCGTGCGCGAACTCGCCCGGATCCTGCGCACGGGCGGGTTCCGCGGGTCCACCGAGCAGGCCGACCGCATCCCGGTGATCCGCACGGGCCTGCCCGCCGTCGCCGCCGACGCGGTGGCGCTGACCTGGGCAGGCCACGCGGGCTTCGTGATCAGGATGGGCGGCGCCTGCGTGCTGGCCGACCCGGTGTGGTCCACGCGCATCCCCGGCGTGGCGCCGCGGATCACCCCGCCCGGGGTCGCGTGGGACGACCTGCCGCGGGTCGACGCGGTCGTGATCAGCCACAACCACTACGACCACCTCGACCTGCCCACGCTGCGCAGACTGCCCCGCGACACGGTGCTGCTGGTGCCCGGTGGGTTGGGCCGGTGGTTCACCCGCCGCGGGTTCACCGCCGTGGTCGAGTTGGACTGGTGGGAGTCGGCCACGGTCGCGGGACTCACCTTCGACTTCGTCCCCGCCCACCACTGGAGTCGCCGCGGCCTGCGCGACACCTGCGCCAGCCTCTGGGGCGGCTGGGTGATCACCGACAGCCACGGCAGGCGCGTCTACCACGCGGGAGACACCGGCTACGGCCACTGGTTCGCCGAGATCGGCACCCGCTACCCCGACATCGACGTCGCGATGCTCCCCATCGGCGCCTACGACCCGCGCTGGTTCATGGCCCCGGTCCACATGGACCCCGACGAGGCGGTGCGAGCCCTCGCCGACCTCGGCGCGCGCAGGCTGGCGTCGATGCACTGGGGCACGTTCGTGCTCACCCGCGAGCCCGTCGCCGAACCGCTGGCCCGGATCCGCGCGGCGTGGGCGGCGTCGGGCCGCGACCGGGCGGACCTGTGGGACCTGGCCGTCGGCGAGACCCGCGCGCTGCCGTAGTTCTGTCGTGGCCGCTGGGTACGGTGCGGCGACGGCCATCAGGATCGTTTCCAGAACGCCGCGAGCCGCGTCGGGTTCGCGCAGTCGAGCGTCAACGCCGAGGACGGCGCGTGGCTGCACGACCCGACCGGGATCGCGCCTCGGATGTGCCTTCAGCAGGTGCCTCGTCCTCGGGGAGGTCGAACTGCGCCAGCCACTCTGCGCGGGTCGCCGAGGTCACCCGGTTGACCGCGGCAGGCGCGTCGACGGTGCTGGTCGAGGGGCGGGAACCCCAGGTGGCGGGCCCACCCCCGGGGCAAACCTTCAGACTAGGCAGGAATCATGGGTCCCAAGCACCAAACAAC
>NZ_JBQTHF010000005.1:0-48158 GCF_052390155.1 Actinokineospora sp.
GCGTGTGGGGATGGCCCCCGGGGGTCGGCACACCCACCGCGCTCACCCTCCGGCGCCGGGTCTCCCGCCCGGGACCCCGCACCGGGTAATCGGGCCGGGGTGGGGGCGGCTGGCTGCTTATTATAGCAACCGCCGCCCGCCCCCAGTTCGTGGTCGCCGCCCGCGTGGCCGCAGTTCTCCCTGGGTAGCCCGATCGTCCTCCACACCATTTCCGTCAGCGCGGAATTCACCCGATCGTGTCACCACTGCCGTGTCACGACAACCGGCAACGCTCAGCTCCCATTCATCCCAGCCGGACCATGCGCTCACCGGCCCAATTTAACGCAACAATCCGCCACTAACAAGCACCTGCGTTTCGCTGTCGGCGTACGGTGCGACTTGCGGGATCATCGGCTGCATGACCGGGCGGCAGGGTGGATCCGACAGTTCGTGGCCCCTCGGCCGGTTGCTCCGCGAGGCACGGGAAGACGCCGGACTCAGCCAGACGGCGGCGGCGCAGCGGGCCCGGATCTCGCGCGCGCAATGGCAGAACCTGGAAAAGGGAACGGGCTCGGGCGGAAAGCCGGTCCGGCCGAAGCCGAACACGGTCACCAGCGCGGCCGAGGCGGTCGGCCTCGACCCGCAGCACGCGTTGGAACTGGCCGGACTCGACCCGTCGAACTACGACCCGGCGCGCCCCGGACGGCCCACCGCGTCACTCGCCGAGGCCCGCGACCTGCTCGCCCAGGTGACCGAGCGGCAACTCCAGGCGGTCATCGACCTGCTGCACGCGTTCCTCGATACCCGGCCGACCTCGTCGCCGACGACGGCGGAGCCGTATCGGCGCGGCAGCACCCTCAGCGACGCCGAGCAGCAGCACAATTCCGGGCGCACGCCGGAGTAGCAGCTAGCCGCGTTCCCGGCGCGCGTCGTAGAGCGCGTCGTCGAGCATTCCCCGTTCCATCGTCGGGTCCAGATCGCCGATCGGATAGCACCGACCCCGCCGAGTCACCGCCTGGCCCGCGTCGTCGGACTCCAGGGTCCTGAAGACGACGACCGCGTGCGTCACGACACGCCCTGGTGGCAGGTGGCCCTCGGCCACCAGGAAAGCCTTGATTGCCTCCCCCACGTCTGCGGAGGTGCGGTCGATGTCAGCCAACAGGACTCCTTTCCCCGAGCCCGACGCCCCGAATCAGCGCGCCGCTATGTCCCGCTCAAGTGGACCACGGAGTTCCGCATGACCGCACCTGTGCGCGGCTCAGCCTGTGGACAACTCGCGGGACTAGAAGTCCTCGTCCAGCGCTACCGAGCCTGCGACAGCCACCTGGTAGGCCGAGACGCGGCGCTCGAAGAAGTTGGTGAGTTCCTGGACGTCCTGCAGTTCCATGAACCCGAACGGGTTCTCCGCGCCGAATTCGGCCGGGTAGCCGAGGCGGGCCAGGCGCTGGTCGGCGACGAACCGCAGGTACTGCGCCATCTCGCCGACGTTCATGCCGGACAGGCCGTCGCCGCAGACGTCGCGGGCGAACTCCAGTTCGCAGTCGACGGCCTCGCGGATCATCCGAACGACCTCGCCGCGCAAGGCGTCGTCGAACAGGTCGGGTTCCTCGGCGCGGACGGTGTCCACGACGCTGAACGCGAAGTTCATGTGCATGGACTCGTCGCGGAAGACCCAGTTGGTGCCGGTGGCCAGGCCGTGCAGCAGCCCGCGTGAGCGCAGCCAGTACACGTAGGCGAAGGCGCCGTAGAAGAACAGGCCCTCGATGCACGCGGCGAAACAGATGAGGTTCAACAGGAACTGCCGCCGCTGCGCCTTGGTTTCCAGCCGTGCCACCGATCCGATCGAGTCGATCCACCGGAAACAGAACTCGCCCTTCTGCCGGATCGACGGGATGTGTTCCAGCGCGGCGAATGCCTGCGCGCGCTCGTCGGGATCGGGCAGGTAGGTGTCGAGCAGGGTCAGGTAGAACTGGACGTGCACGGCCTCCTCGAACAGTTGGCGCGACAGGTAAAGCCGTGCCTCGGGGGCGTTGACGTGCTGGTACAGGTTGAGCACCAGGTTGTTCGCCACGATCGAGTCGCCCGTGGCGAAGAACGCCACCAGGCGCTTGACGAGGTGGTGCTCGGCCGGGGTGAGCTTCGCCAGGTCCGTGACGTCGGAGGCGAGGTCGACCTCCTCGACGGTCCACGTGTTGCGGATCGCGGCCCGGTACTGCTCGTAGAAGTCCGGGTAGCGCATGGGCCGCAGGGTCAGGTCCATGCCGGGGTCGAGCAGGGTGGTCACTGGCATGCCTCGCAGGTCTCGGGGTTCTCCAGCGAACAAGCCACCGCAGTGTCCATAATGGACACCATGGTCGGCTGAATTCGGGTGGCGGGACGGGAACGTAGGTAGTACGTGGTCTTGAGGCCGCGACGCCAGGCGTAGGCGTACATCGAGGACAGCTTGCCGATCGTCGGACTGGCCTGGAACAGGTTCAGCGACTGGCTCTGGTCGATGAACGGCATGCGGGCGGCGGCGAGATCGATGAGCGCCTTCTGCGGCAACTCCCAGGCCGTGCGGTACAGCGCGCGCAGCTCGGCGGGCAGGTCGAGGCCCTGTACGGAGCCGTCGGCCTGCTTGATCGCGTCGCGGGTGCGCTTGTCCCAGCGCCCCAGGCGTTTCAGGTCGGCGACCAGGTGCGGGTTGAGCTGGATGAACTCGCCCGACAGGGTTTCCCGTTTGAACACTGTGGACACGATCGGCTCGACGCACTCGGAGCAGCCCGCTATGGCGGCGATGGTCGCCGTGGGCGCGATCGCGATCATCAGCGAGTTTCGCAGTCCGGTCACCGCGATTCGGTCCCGCAGCGCCGCCCAGCGCGCGGGCTCGGCGATCTCCGCGCCCGGGAAGTGGTCGACGTGCAATTCGCCGCGCGCGGCGCGGGTCTGGCCGTACGCCGGGTGTGGGCCGACGTCGGCGGCCAGGTCGGCCGAGGTCTCCGTGGCCGCGAGCGCGATCCGCTCGGCGATCCTGGTCGAGAGCGCCAGCGCCGCGGGCGAGTCGAAAGGCAGGCGCAGCGCGAAGAACACGTCCGCGAGACCCATCACACCGAGCCCGATCGGTCGCCACTTCTGGTTGCTGCCGGACGCGGGCGGTGTCGGGTAGAACGACAGGTCGATGGTGCGGTCGAGGAACCGGACGGCCGTGCGCACGGTGCGCTCCAGCTTGTCCCAGTCGAGGCCCACGCCGTCCACATGGGACGCGAGGTTGACCGAGCCGAGGTTGCACACCGCGGTGGCGTCGTCGGCGGTGACCTCCAGGATCTCCGTGCACAGATTGGAGAGGTGCACCACGTTGCCCGGCTCCGCGGTCTGGTTGCACGCCCGGTTCGCCGCGTCCTTGAAGGTCATCCAGCCGTTGCCGGTCTGCGCGAGGGTGCGCATCATCCGGCCGTAGAGCGTGCGTGCGGGAATGGTGCGCGCGGCGAGCCCGCGGCGCTCGGCGTCGGTGTACGCGGCGTCGAAGTCCGCGCCCCACAGGTCGGGCAGGGTGGGCACGGCCTTGGGGTCGAACAGCGACCAGTCGGCGTCGGCCTCGACCCGGCGCATGAACTCGTCGGGCACCCACAGCGCGAGGTTGAGGTTGTGCGTGCGACGGGCCTCGTCGCCGGTGTTGTCCTTGAGTTCCAGGAACTCCTCGATGTCGGCGTGCCACGGTTCCAAGTAGACACACGCGGCGCCCTTGCGGCGGCCGCCCTGGTTGACCGCGGCCACGGACGCGTCCAGGGTGCGCAGCCAGGGCACGATGCCGTTGGACTGGCCGTTGGTGCCGCGGATCAGCGAGCCGCGCGAGCGCACCCTGCTCCAGGAGATGCCGATGCCGCCCGCGTGCTTGGACAGCCGCGCGACCTCGGCGTAGCGGTGGTAGATCGAGTCCAGCTCGTCGCGCGGCGAGTCGAGCAGGAAGCACGACGAGAGCTGCGGGTGCGCGGTGCCGGAGTTGAACAGCGTGGGCGAACTGGGCAGGTACGACAGGGAACTGGTCAGCGCGTACAGTTCCGCGGCCTCGGCAGGGGACTCGGCCAGTCCGCAGGCGACGCGCAGCAGGAAGTACTGCGGCGTCTCCAGCACCTGGCGCGTTTCGGGGTGGCGCACCAGATACCGGTCGTAGACGGTGCGCAGGCCGAAGTACCCGAACCGGTCGTCGGCGCCGTGGTCGACGAGCGAGTCCAGTTCGACGGCGTGCGCGGCGACGAAATCGGCCAGCCGCGCGGAGAACACGCCGACCGCGCGGCCGAGCGCGACCGCGCCCGCGAAGTCGCCGACGCCAGAGTCCTCGACCTCGGCGCGGATGTGCGCCGCGAGCAGCCGGGCCGCGAGCCGGGAGTACTGCGGCTCCTCGCCGATCAGCCCGGCGGCGGTGCGGATCGCCAACTCGCGCAGTTCGTGCGCGGTGGCCCCGGGATGCGCGCCCGCACTCGCCGCGGCCACTACCCGCGCGACGTCCACATCGGACAGTCCGACCGCCGCGGCCGCGATCGTGTCAAGGGTGACGGTCACTGACGCTCTCCTTCACGAGGGCAGGCGGGGAGTCGGCGCGCGAAGGCAGGCGGACCTGACCCGTCCGCGTCGACCCACCCACGAGGCCCGGGACCGCGCGCGCCGGGATCGACGCGCGCGCCGGTGGCAGGTCTTCGGACTCGCGGGCACCCGCCGGGCGACCCCGGCGGACCTACTGGCCGTCGCTTCCCAGGCTCGTGCCCAGTGCTCTGTGACGGCGGTCGCTCCCACTCACCGCTGCGGGGCAGTCCCGGGTTCGCACCGGGTTCCCTCTTGCCTCGCCCGAACCGGGCGAACCACCAGCACGGCGAAGACTACATGTTGGGGTAAGCAGCTCGCCACACCCCTAGATGGTCCGCGTGTCGGCTACATGCCGCGGTAGTCCCGGGGGGCGAACCGCGGCGCGAAGCGGGGTTTGCGGAAGCCGCTGGCCTCGATGTAGCGCACCGCGCGCTGACGCTGCGGCGCGTAGGGCGCGAGCACTTCGAGCATGCCCGCGTCGTCGAGTTTGCGGCCGACCAGCGCGTGGCCGACCACGCCGGGGATGTGGTAGTCGCCGACGCTGACGGCGTCCGGGTCGCCCCAGGCGCGCTGGGCGACCTCGGCGGCCGTCCACACGCCGATGCCGGGCACCTTGCGCAGCAGCGCCCGCCCCTCGACCCCGCGCAGGTCGGCCGCCCGCTCCAACCGGTCCGCCACCTGCGCCGCCGCGATGATCGTGCGGCGCCGGGCACCGTCGACGCCCGCCTTGTGCCACTCCCAGTCCTGGATGCCGAGCACCGCGCGCGGCGTCGGCGGCACGAACAGCTCCGCGGGACCCGGCGCGCGCTCGCCGAAGCGGCGGGCGAGGTCGCGCCAGGCGCGGTGGGCCTCGTGGCCGGTGACCTTCTGCTCCAGGATGGCGGCCAGCAGCACGTCCCAGACCCGGCCGGTGGACCCCAGCCGCAGCCCCGGACTGCGCCGCCGGGCCTCGGCGATCAGCGGGTGGTGGGCTTCGAACCCGGAGTCGTCGTCGTGCGCGCCGAGCAGCGCGGGCACGCCGTCGAGCAGCACATCCGCGCCCGGCCCCCATGCGGTGCTGTGCACCTCGCCGCCCGCGACCCGCAAGCGCAGGGTGCCCGGACCGGCGGCGGTGTTGGCGGCGAACCAGGCGCCCGCGTCGGTGCGGCGCAGGGTCGGATCGCCGCCGCCACGGCGCAGGGGCCGCAGCAGCGCGGCGACGTCGAGCGGGCCATCGGGCACCCAGCGCCCGGTCCGCTCCGTGCCGGTGGGGATCGCGGTCATCACGAGGACCGTACCGGCCGGGTGGCTAGAGTGGCGCCACATGGCTGGATCGTCGGGGACAAGGACACCAAGCTCAGTGACGTCGACCGAACTGCACATCGTCGTACCCGCGGGCGGGAGCGGCACCCGGCTCTGGCCGCTGTCGCGGGCGGCGAACCCGAAGTTCCTGCACCGGCTCACCGGCACCGACCGGTCGCTGTTGCAGGCCACCTTCGACCGGCTGGTTCCCTTGTCGTCAGCGGAGAATCTGCTCGTGGTCACGGGCACCGCGCACGCGGCGGGCGTCGCCCGGCAGTTGCCCGACCTGCCCGAGCGCAACATCCTGGTCGAGCCGTTCGCCCGCGATTCGTGCGCGGCCATCGCGCTGGCCGCCGCCGTGATCGACAAGCGCGGCCCCGGCGCGGTGATGGCGTCCTTCGCCGCCGACCACCTGATCGCCGACACGGCCGAGTTCGCGCACACCGTGGCCCGTGCCGTCGACGGCGCCCGCGCGGGCCACCTGATGACGATCGGGATCACCCCGACCCGCCCCGAGACCGGGTACGGCTACCTGCGGTGCGGCGAGGTCGCCGAGCGTTCGGTGATCCAGCGGGTGCTGGAGTTCAAGGAGAAGCCCGCGCTCGACGTGGCCACCAAGTACGTGGAGTCGGGCAGCTACCTGTGGAACGCCAGCATGTTCGTCTGGCGCACCGACGTGTTCCTCACCGAGCTGGCCGCCCGCCGCCCGGACGTCGCCGACCCGATCCGCGCCATCGCCGCCGCGTGGGACACCCCCGCGCAGGACGCGGTGCTCGCCGAGCTGTGGCCGACGGTGCCGAAGGTCGCGGTCGAGTACGCCGTCATGGAGCCCGCCGCCGAGGAGGGCAAGGTCGCCACCGTCCCCGGCGATTTCGGCTGGAGCGACATCGGCGACTTCGAGACGTTGGGCGAACTGCTGGGCGTCGACGCGGGCGCGGGCTGCCGCTCGGTCGCCACCGGCACCCACGATGGCAAGGTCGTCGCGGTCGACGGCGCCGAGATGATCATCGTTCCGGCCGGTGGCAGACTGGTCGCCACGCTCGGTGTGCGCGACCTGATCGTCGTCGACACCGACGACGCCGTGCTGGTCTGCGCGCGTGACCGCGCCCAAGACATCAAGATGCTGACCGAGATCCTGCGCACCCGGGGTGACCTCGACTACGTCTGATTTCACCTGACCGATTCGCCGTGTCCGCTGACGGCACGTGAGGAGAGGGATACTCTGGCAGAGCACATCGATGGACGCAGGAGAGGCCGATACATGGACCCCCGTGACCGGGCCGACGCCATCCTGGCGCGAGCCCGCGCGCGCGGCGCCTACGTGGTCACCCCGGAGAGCGCCATCTCGCCGATGGACGCCGCCGCGACCCTGCAGATCCCGCGAGCCGTGGTGTCCGCGCTCGACAACGACGACCCCGATGTGACGATGGTCTTCCCGATCGCCCGCATGGACGATGAGCTGCCCGCGATCGCCCAGGAAGCGGCGACCCAGTCGCTCGCGGCGCCGGGGCGGCCGACGGAGCGCTTGCCGGTGCCGCAGCAACCCCCGCCGCCGGAGCCCGAACGCGTCGACGGACTGGTGCCCACGGTCAAGCAGCCCCCCACCGCCCGCCCCACCCTCACCCAACGCCTCGACGGCGGCCATCACCGCTGAATTCCGATTCGTCGGTCAGCGGGTTTGCAATTTCAGGCGCACTGCGAGGCCGGCCTTGATCGCCATTCGCACCGGCGCCCAGTGGGGACCCTGGTGCCGATCGGCGATGTACCGGTACGCGCTGTCGTGATGCGCCGCCAGCATCTTCGCCGATGATTTCGCCGTGGAAACGCCCTGGATGTGCATGATCTCCGCCGACGGCACGTAGACGTTCTGCCACCCGGCCCGGCTCAGCCGTGCACCCAGGTCCGTGTCCTCGAAGTACATGAAATACCGCGAATCGAACCCGTCCACCGAATCGAATGCCTCGCGCCGGATCAGGAGACAGGAGCCGGACAGCCAACCCGCCACCCGCTCACGCACATCGGCGGACGACTGCTTGTACGACTTCGTCCACGGATTGCCCGGCCACACCTTTCCCAGCACGCCGTGCCCGATTCCCTTTCCCAGCGACGGGAGATCACGCGCCGACGGGTAGACCTTTCCGCTCGGTTCGGTGATCAGGGGACCGAAAGTGGCGCCGCGGGGCCAGCGGTCGGCGGCGTCGAGCAGGGTGTCGAGGGAGCCGGGGTGCCATTCGACGTCGGGGTTGGCGACGACGATCCAGCCGTAGCGGGAGTCCAGGGCCGCCACGCCGCGGTTGGCGCCCGCGCCGTAGCCCAGGTTGCCGCCGGTCGGGACGAGTTCGACGTGGTCACGGGCGGCCGCGGCGGCCTCGGGGGCGCCGTCGGTGGAGCCGTTGTCGGCCAGGACCACGTGCACGGGCCGGGTGGTGGCCTTCGCGAGGGTGTCGAGGAACCGCTCCAGCGTCTCCCCCGGCGAATACGTCACGGTCACGACAGCGAGGTCGCTGCCGTAGGAGGTGTGTTCGGTCACGGTCAGACATTGTGCACGCCCGCGCGGACCCGACTCAGCGCGCCCTGCGGTGCTGGGCGACCGCGCGCCCGTACGCGGTCCGGTGGAGTTCGGCGCTCTGGCTCCAGGAGAACTCCTTCGCCCGCTGCTGCGCCGCCGTCGACAGCGCCGCGCGGCGGGCCGGGTCGTCGAGCAGGTCGGCGAGCGCGGCGGCGATGTCGCCCGCACCGACGCCGCAGTACGCGACCGCTTCGCCACCGACCTCGGGCAGTGACAGGCGGCGGGTGGTGAGCACGCACGCTCCGCACGCCATGGCCTCCAGCACCGGCAGGCCGAACCCCTCACCGAGGCTGGGGTACGCGACGAGCGCGGCGCCGCCGAGGAAGCCCGCCAGGTGCTCGAACGGCAGGTACCCGGCCCGGATGACGCGCAGCCGGTGCGGCACGCCGTCGAGCGCGCGCTCGATCTGCCCGTCCCACCCCGGCTGGCCCGCGAGCACCAGCGACGGCGGCTCGGCTCGGCCGCGGCACGCGGCGGCGAACCCGCGGACCAGCGCAGGCACGTTCTTGCGCGGCTCCAGCGCACCGAGGAACGCCACGTACGGCTGGTCGCCGAGGCCGATGGCGGCGCGGGCGGCGCGCGCCTCGTCGGGCGAGGGCGGGTGGAACCGGTCGTCGTCGACACCGTGCTGGATGACGTCCAGCGCGCGCGGGTCGGCGCCCGCGACCCGGGTCAGCTCGGCGGCGGTGGCCTCGCTGGGCACCACGCAGCGGGACGCGCGCATCAGCGCGGTCTTGGTCCACGCGCGGAAGAAGCGGGCCTTGATGGAGTGGTGCAGCGCGGCGTCGGTGAAGAAGGTGGCGTCGTGCAGGGTGACCACGGATGCGGCCGGGTTGGCCAGCGGGCTCGTGTAGTGCGGCGAGTGCAGCACGTCGACCCTGAGCCTGCGCACGAGGCGCGGCAGCGTTGTCTGCTCCCAGGTGAGGCGCGCGGTGCGGGTGGTCACCGACTCGGAGGTGGGCACGATCCGCGCGTGCGGCGCGAGGTCGGTGTAGAGGGCCGCGTCCCGCGGCTGGCAGACGACGCCCAGGTCGGCGCCGTCCGCGTCCAGGGCGGCGACCAGCGAATCGACGTAGCGGCCGACGCCGCCGCGGTCCGCGGGCACGGCTGTCGCGTCGATGAGTACGCGAGGATCGGCCGGGGACACGCAGGGAAGAGTACGACGACCGCTGTCGACCCATCTCACGAACGGGTTAACTTCCACCGATCGGGTTCAGCCGCCGCGCACCGTGGCGTGGACCTGCAGGTGCAAGCGCCACAACGACTCGGCGGCGCGCTCCCAGGTGAAAATGTCGGCCCGGGCCCGTCCCCGCGACACCATCAACGCCACCCGATCAGGTGACTCCGCCACGCTGCGGAGAGCGCGGGCCAGGCCGACCGGGTCGTCCCGGCGGGTGACCAGGCCGGTGCCGCCCGCGACCTCGACCAGCGCCGGAGCGTCGGAATGCACCACCGGCACCCCGGCGGCCATCGCCTCCAACACGGGCAGGCCGAAGCCCTCGGCGCGGCTGGGCGCGGCGAGCACGGTGGCGCGGTGCAGCACGACGGCGAGTTCGGCGTCGCTGACCCGACCGAGGGTGTGCAGACTGCTCTGCGGCAGGCCGTGCTGGTCCGCGAGCCCGCGCAGATCGACCGCGCCCCAGCCGGGCGGACCCGCTACGACCAGCGGCAGGTCGGGCCCGACGGAGGTGGCCATCGCCGCGATCAGCACGTCGAGGCCCTTGCGCGGCTCGACGGTGCCGACCGCGAGCACATACGCCTCGGGGAGCCGGTACTTCGCGACGACGTCGGCGACGACCGCCGGGTCGGGCGGGGTGCGGAGCACGGCGGGCACCCCGTGTCCGACGACGTGCACCCGCGCCGGTCCGGGGGCGTAGCGGGTCAACTCCGCCGCGACGGCCGCGGTGGGCACCACGATCGCGTCGGCCCGCGCGACGGCGCGCTTGATCATCGTCTGGTGCCACGCGGCGCCCCGCTTGGTGAGCGTCTCGGGGTGGGTGAACGGCACGGTGTCGTGCACCGTGACGACCAACCCCCGCCCGCGCCGCGCCGCCGCGGGGGCGAGCGGGGTCGGCGCGTGCACGACGTCGCCGCCGGGCCACAGCGGCACGCCGTGCTCCCAGGCCAGGGTGAGCGCGCGGCGGGACAGCGGCAGCGACCGGGGACCGGCCACCCCGGACACCACGGCGGGCCGCGGGTCGGGGTGCCGCGCGGTGACGCCCGTGACGGTCCAGCCCACGGGTGCGCCGGCGGCCAGGGCGGCGGCCAGCTCGCGGGTGTAGCGGCCGGTGCCGCCTGGGACCGGAGCGAGGAGCTGCTCGGTGAGCACGACGAGCTCTGGCACCCGCACAGGGTGCCACGGCGCGCGGTGGTTCACTTTGACCGTGCGCACGACGGTCGTGGTGGTCACCTGGCGTGGCAGGGACCACGTCGGCGCCTGCCTGGACGCGCTCGCCCGGCAGACCCGTCCACACCGGACGGTCGTACTGGACAACGCCTCCGCCGACGGAACCGCGACGGTGCTCGCCGCGCACCCGTTGTCCCCCAAGGTGATCCGGCTCGACCGCAACGCGGGCTACGCGGGCGGACTCGCCGCCGCGCTGCCCGCCGTCGACACCGTCTACATGGCCTGGCTCAACGACGACGCGGCGCCCGCGCCCGGCTGGCTCGCGGCCATGGAGGACGCGCTCGACGCCGACGAGCGGGCCGGGGCGGCGAGCGCGCGCCTGGAGCGGCCGGACGGGGCGGTGCAGTCGGTCGGCGTGGGCCTGACCCCGGACGGGCACGGGGTGGACGTGACCGGCGGCGCGGTGTTCGGGTTCTGCGGCGGCGCGGCGCTGCTCAGGGTGTCCGCGCTGGCCGAGGCGGGCGGGGTGCCGGGCGAGTTCTTCTGCTACTACGAGGACACCGACACGTCCTGGCGGCTGCGGCTGGGCGGGTGGCGGGTGCTCTCGGTGCCCGCCGCGCGCGTCACGCACCGGCACGGGGCGAGCACCCGGCCGGGCTCGCGGCCGTTTCACCGCTGGAACGAGCGCAACCGGCTACTGATGCTGCTGCGCTGCGCCCCGGCCGGGGTCGCGCTCCGCGAAGTGGTCCGGTTCGCGCTGGTCACGGCGCTGCTCCCGGTTCGCCGCGCGCTGGGCAGGCCGGTGCCGGACGCGGCGAACTTCGCGGTGGGGCTGCGACTGGGGGTGTTGGGCGCGGTGCTGGCCCGGCTGCCCCGGACGCTGGGCCAGCGCCGCGCGATCAGCAGACGCGCGGCGGTGACCCGCACGGACGTGTGGGCGAGCGTTTTGGACGGTTGAGCGACTGTCACGCACCGCGATGAGGCACGCTATGCGGAACGAGGACGTGAGGAGGCCGACTTGGCAGAGGGGGCGGGATTGCTTCCCGTGCTGTCGGTGGTGGTGGTCAACTACCGAGGCGCCGAGGACACTGTGACGTGTCTGCGGGCGCTGCGGACCGACCTGGACTACCCGAGCGACCGGCTGCAGGTGATCTGCGTCGACAACGCCTCCGGGGACGGCGGCGCCGAGCGGATCCGCGCGGTCGAGGGGGTCGACCTCGTCGAGGCGCCCGCGAACCTCGGCTTCGCGGGCGGCTGCAACCTGGGTGCCCGGCGGGCCACCGGCACGGTGTTGGCGTTCCTCAACAACGACGCCAGGCCCGACCCGCAGTGGGCGCGCGCGGCGGTGCGGGTGCTGGCCGAGCAGCCGGATGTGGCGGGTGTGGCGAGCAAGGTGCTCGACTGGGACGGCGCGAACATCGACTTCGTCGACGGCGGGCTGACCTGGTTCGGCATGGGCTACAAGCGCCACGCCGGGCAGCCGGACGACGGCAGCCACGACGCCCCGCGCGACGTGCTGTTCGCGACCGGCTCGGCGATGTTCGTGCGGGCGGGTGTTTTCCGCGAGCTGGGTGGGTTCGACGAGCGCTTCTTCATGTTCTACGAGGACGTCGACCTGGGTTGGCGGCTGAACCTGCGCGGCTGGCGGGTGCGCTACGAACCCGCGTCGCTGGCCTTCCACCGGCACCACGCCTCGGTGTCCAAAGTGGATACCCCGGACAACTCGCGCGAGCTGTACCTGCTGGAGCGCAACGCGTTGGCGGCGCTCTACAAGAACCTGTCCGACGCCACGCTGGCCAAGGCGCTGCCTGCGGCGCTGGCGCTGGCCGTGCGCAGGGCGACCGCGCGCGGCGAGATCGACCCGACCCAGTTGGAGATCACCCGCCGCGCCGAGGGCGACGGCGGCGACGTGCCGATCGCGCGGACGACGCTGGCCGGGCTGCTGGCCATCGACCAGTTCGTCGAGCTGCTGCCGTCGCTGGCGGCCTCCCGCGAGGTCGAGCAGGCCAACCGGGTGCGCACGGACGCCGACCTGATCCCGTTGATGCGCAAGGCGATGGAACCCGCCTACCCGCTGCCGCGCTACCTGGCCGCGCACGACATCCTGGTCGAGGCGTTCGGCCTGGAGGCCGCGTTCGGCGGCGCGCGCCGCATCCTGGTGATCACCGGCGACGCGATCTCCGCGCGGATGGCGGGTCCGGCGATCCGGGCCTGGAACATGGCCGACGTGCTGGCCGCCGAACACGACGTGCGGCTGGTCACGGTCAACCCGATCTGCGCGCCGCCGGACGCGTCGTTCGCGGTGCTGCGCGCGCACCGCCGCGAGCTGGACGCGCACGTGGCCTGGGCCGACGTGGTGATCCTGCAGGGCCACGCGCTGGAACTGGTGCCCGCGCTGAAGAAACCCGGCTCCACCAAGATCGTCGTGTGCGACGTCTACGACCCGATGCACCTGGAACTGCTGGAGCAGGGCCGAGACGAGATCGCCGAACAGCGCGCGCTCGACCTGGCCGGGGTCACCAAAGTGCTCAACACCCAGCTCGACCGGGGCGACTTCTTCGTCTGCGCCTCCGAGCGGCAGCGGCACTTCTGGCTGGGGCACCTGCTTTCCCTCGGCAGGCTCACCCCCGACCTCTACGACGCCGACCCCACGCTGCGCTCACTGCTCGCGGTCGTCCCCTTTGGACTCCCCGGCAAACCGCCGCAGCAGAGCCGGTCGCCGATCAAGGGCACCATCCCCGGGATCGCCGAGACGGACAAGGTCGTGCTGTGGGCGGGCGGGGTCTACAACTGGTTCGACCCGCTGACCCTGGTCGGCGCCATCGGCATCCTCGCCCGGCGCCGCCCGGACGTGCGGCTGGTGTTCCTGGGGATGAAGCACCCCAACCCCGAGGTGCCGGAAATGGGCGTGGGCAGCCAGGTTCGCGCGCTGGCCGCCGGGCTGGACCTGACCGACCGGCACGTGTTCTTCAACGAGATCTGGGTGCCCTACGACGAGCGGCAGGACTGGCTGCTCGACGCCGACTGCGGCGCCACCACGCACTACGAGCACGTGGAGACCACGTTCGCGTTCCGCACCCGGGTGCTCGACTACCTGTGGGCGGGGCTGCCGATCGTGACCACCGACGGCGACTCCTTCGCCGACCTGGTCCGCCAGGAACGGCTGGGCGTGGTGGTTCCCGCGCAGGATCAGGAAGTGCTGGCCGACGCGCTGGAGCGGGCGCTCTACGACGCGGAGTTCGCGCGCGGCTGCCAGCAGCGCATCGCCATCGTGCGGGAACGGTTCACCTGGGACAACGTGCTGGCCCCGCTCACCGCCTTCTGCCGCGACCCGCGCCCGGCCGCCGACCGGCTGCCTGGCCGGGAACCGTTGGTGCGCAAGCCATCGCTGGGCGCGTCCGGCACCGCGCGGCGCGACTTCGGCCTGGTGCGCGAGTACCTGGACGCGGGCGGCCCGACCGAACTGGCCCGCCGCGCGGTCGGCCGGGTGCGCAGGCTCGCCCGCGAACGGTTGACGGGACGCGGGAATGGCTAGCCGCCCGGTCCGCGTGCTGATCGACGGCACGCCGCTGCTCGGCAACCGCACGGGAATCGGCCGCTACACCTCGGCCCTGGCCGAGGAACTGGCCGCGTCGTCCGATGTGGACATGCGCGCCGTGGCCTTCACCCTGCGCGGGTGGCGCGGACTGCGCCGCGTGCTCCCGCACGGTTCGCAGGCGCGCGGCATGCCGGTGCCCGCCCGGCTGCTGCGCAAGGCATGGCTGCGCGCCCCGTTTCCGCCGGTCGAGCTGTTCGCCGGGTTGACCGATGTCGTGCACGGCACCAATTTCGTGCTGCCCGCCGCCTTCCGCGCGGCAGGCGTGCTCACCGTGCACGACCTCGCTTTCCTCGACGCCCCAGGCGATCTGCCGCCCAGCGACGCCGAACTGCCGCAGCTCGTGCACCTGTCCGCCCGGCGGGCCGATGTGGTGTGCACCCCGACCCAGGCCGTGGCCGAGCGGGTGATCGACCGGCTCAACGTCTCGGCGGACAAGGTCGTGGTCACTCCGCTCGGCGTCGACCTGGCCTGGTTCACCGCCCGCCCGCCGAACGAGGCGCTCGCCCGCCGCATCGGCCTGCCATCGGAGTATCTGCTGTTCGTGGGCGCGGCGGGACCCCGCAAGGCGTTGAACTGGCTGCTCGACGCGCACGCGGCCACCCCGTCGCTGCCCCCGCTGGTGCTCGCCGGACCTGGCCACACGGTCGGCTCGGCCAGGGTACTGTCCACCGGCTATCTGTCCGAAGTGGACTTGCGGAGCGTGGTGGCGGGCGCGTCGGCGCTGGTGCTGCCGTCCCGGGACGAAGGGTTCGGCCTGCCGGTACTGGAGGCCATGGCCTGCGACGTGCCGGTGGTCTGCTCGGACGTGCCCGCGCTGCGCGAGGTCGCCGGCGGACACGCCACCCTGGTCCCGTTCGGCAACCGCGAGGCGATGGCGGTCGCGCTCACGGCCGCGCTGGAGAACCCGCCGTCCCCCGCGGTGCTGACCACCCGCCGTGTCCACGCCGCCAACCACACCTGGCGCCGCTGCGCGGAACTGACCATCGCCGCCTACCGCAGAGCGTCGGGCCGCTGACCCGTCAGGGCCGGAAGTCCTTGGGGTGCAGGAGAAAAGCAGCCGCCAGGGCGTCCCGCCACAACCGCATCGGGGTCAGCCCCTCGGCAACCCACGCCGCCCCGGACAACGCCGAATACGCGGGCCGCTCCGCCTGCGTCGGATAGTCGCGCGAACCGCACGGACGAACCCGTTCCGGGTCGGCGCCCAACTCCTCGAACACCGCCCGCGCGAAGCCGTACCAGGAAACCGCGCCCGCGCCAGTGCAATGCAACACCCGGCCCACCGGCGGCGCACCGCTCGCGATCTTCGCCGCCAACTCCACCAGACCCCGCGCCAGATCCCCGGTCCAGGTCGGCGAGCCGACCTGATCGTCCACAACAGACACCGTGTCCCGCTCCGACTCCAACCGCGCGAAGGTCTTGGCGATGTTCGCGCCGTAGGCGCCGTAGGCCCACCCGGTCCGCACTATCCACGACCGCGCACCGGACCCGAGCACGGCCTGCTCGCCCGCGAGCTTGGTGATCCCGTACGCCGACTTCGGTCCCGTCGCGTCGCCCACTTCGTACGGACGGTCGGCGTCACCGGGGAAGACGTAGTCGGTGGACACGTGCACCAGCGGGATTCCGCGCGAGGAACAGGCGGCGGCGAGAACGCGCGGTCCGTCGGCGTTGACCGCGAACGCGCGCGCGCGCTCGGCCTCGGCCCTGTCGACCGCCGTGTACGCCCCGGCGTTGACCACGACCGGGCGCCTGCCCTGCGCGCGGGCGGTCTCGGCGAGGGTGGCGACCGCGTCGATGACCGAGCCCGCGCTGGTCAGGTCGAGGTCGGCCGACCCGGGCGCGTGCACGGAGACCTCGTCGGTGCCGAGCGCGGCCAGTTCGCGGCCGAGTTGGCCGTGGCCGCCGGGAACCAGCAGTGCGAGCTGCACGGTCACCGACCGAAATGCCCGGTGCGCTCCCGCAGCGGCTCCCACCAGGCCCGGTTGTCCCGGTACCACTGCACGGTGCTCGCCAGACCGTCCGCAAAGGACACTCGCGGCTGGTAGCCCAGCTCCGTGCTGATCTTGGTGATGTCGACCGAGTAGCGCCGGTCGTGGGCCTTGCGGTCGATCACGGGCCGCACGAACGACTCGTCGGTGCCGGTGGCGTCGAGCAGCAGGCTGGTCAGCTCGCGGTTGTTCAGCTCGGTGCCGCCGCCGATGTTGTAGATCTCGCCCGCGCGGCCCGCGTCGGCGACGAGCTGAATGCCCTGGCAGTGGTCGTCCACGTGCAGCCAGTCGCGCACATTGAGTCCGTCGCCGTAGAGCGGGATCTTCTTGCCGTCGAGCAGATTGGTGGTGAACAGCGGGATGACCTTCTCGGGGAACTGGTACGGCCCGTAGTTGTTCGAACACCGGGTGATGCACACCGCGAGTTCATGGGTGCGGAAATACGAGCGGGCCAACAGATCCGAGGACGCCTTCGACGCCGAGTACGGCGAATTCGGCTCCAGCGGGTGCTCCTCTGGCCAGGAACCCACCTCGATCGAGCCGTACACCTCGTCGGTGGACACGTGCACGAACTTGGCCACGCCCTCGTCGACCGACGCCTGCAACAGGGTCTGCGTGCCGAGCACGTTGGTCCGCACGAAGTCGGTGGAGCCCGCGATGGAGCGGTCCACATGCGACTCGGCGGCGAAGTGCACCACCAGGTCGGCGCCCGTGATGCTCTCGCGGACGATGTCGGGATCACAGATGTCGCCCTCGATGAACCTCAGCCGCGGGCTGTCGGCGACGGGCGCCAGGTTCTCCCGGTTGCCCGCGTAGGTCAGCTTGTCGAGGATGACGATCTCGGCATCGGCCAGCGTCGGGTATGCCCCCGTCAGCGCTTGCCGTACGTAGTGCGAACCGATGAATCCGGCACCGCCTGTCACCAACACCCGCATCTTGGCCCCATGTCTCTCTCGCCTTTGCCGCCGGATGCCGCAGTCTTTCACGCCATTGGCCAACCTCGGCAGCCACCAGTGCGTTCTATCGGTGGAAGGGGCGAAAGCCTTACCGATCGAATCTGGGTAATCTGAAATCGGACGGGACGGACGGGGAGGAGCGTGCGTGGACGAGCGTGCGCAATCGGGGGCCGACAGCGCGGCGGTATCCGCGGCGAATCTTGCTGCGACAGTCCGGCCTCCCCCGAATTTCGGCAGGTCAGAGCCGCGATCGCGGGTCGGCGGAGCGTTCGTGCGCACGGTCGCGGTGGCCACGTCCGCCGCGGTGCTGGCCGCGATGGGTTACGGCTGGTGGACCTTCGGTGACATAGACGACAACACCGTCACTACCGACGTCATCTCCGCCGAAGTGGCCGACCGCGGCCCGGTGCCGCTCGACGGCGCGATCGACCTGCTCCTCGTGGGCATGGACAGCCGCACCGACGCCTACGGCAACCCGCTCCCGCAGGAAGTCCTCGATCTGCTCAACGGCGGCAAGGTCGACGGCGAGCGCAACACGGACACGATGATCCTGGTGCACATCCCGATCGACGGCCGCCGCGCCACCGCGATCTCGTTCCCCCGCGACTCCTGGGTCGACATCGGCGAGGGTTTCGGCAAGCACAAGCTCAACTCCGCGTTCGTCTACGCCTACAACGACGCCCGCAAGACGCTGGCCGCCGAGGGCGTCACCGACCTCAAGGAACTCGACGCCAAGGCCACCGTGGTGGGCCGCAAGAACCTGATCGCCACGATCGAGCGACTCGTCGGCAACGCGGTCACCATCGAGCGCTACGCCGAGGTCAACCTGGCCAGCTTCTACGAGGTCACCAAGGCCATCGGCGGCGTCGAGGTGTGCCTGAACAACGCCGTGGACGAGCCCCGGTCGGGGGCGCGGTTCGCCGCCGGGCGCCAGACCATCGAGGGCAGGGACGCGCTGGCGTTCGTGCGGCAGCGCTACGACCTGCCCGGCGGCGACCTCGACCGGATCGTGCGTCAGCAGGTCTTCCTCGCCGCGCTCGCCGACAAGGTGCTCTCGGCCGACATGCTCACCAACCCGGCCAAGGCGCGCGACCTGATCACCGCGGTGCAGAAGTCCGTGGTGCTCTCCAAGGGCTGGAACCTGTCCCGCTTCGCCGCCCAGATGCAGGGCCTGACCAGCGGAAACATCGAGTTCTACACGATCCCGAACCAGGGCGACGCCAAGATCGGCGGCGCCGACGTGATCAAGGTCGACCCGCCGGAGGTGCGCGACTTCGTGGCCAGGCTCACCGGCGGCACGCCGAGCACGCCGTCGACCGGCCGCGGCTCCGCGCCCGCCACCACCGCGCCCGTGCCCGTGCCCGTGCCCGGGACGTCGTCGGCGTCCGCCGAGGCCATCACCGTCGAGGTGCGCAACGGGTCCAACACCCGCGGCCTGGCCTCGACGGTGCTCTCCAGCCTGACTGGGCTGGGCTTCCGGGCGGGCGCGGTCGGCGACGCGCAGGTGCAGTCCAGGTCGGTCATCCGGTACGCGGTGGGCGAGCTGGCGAAGGCCAACCGGGTCGCGAATTCGCTCAGCGGCGGCTTCGTGTTCGAGGAGGACCGGACGCTCCCGCCCGGCCGCGTCCGGGTCGTGCTGGGCACCAACTACCAGTCGGGCTCGCCCGCGGGCGAGCGGGCGATGCGGCTGCAGCCCACCGCGAGCGACGCGCCGAGTACCCCGCAGCCGAGTACCCCGCAGCCGAGCCGGATCGAGGGGGGCGGCGTCACCTGCGTCAACTGAACGGGCCGACCAGTCACGATCCGTGCGGGAACGTCACTACTCCGGGTGAACGACCGTCATTCCATCGAGGTCGTTGTCTAGTGTCGTGACCGGCGCCCGCCGGGGCGGAGAAGGAGACCGACGTGACCGACCGGCTGCCGCCCGATCCACCGGACGACGACGCGGCCGAGTCTGCCCCGGCGGCCTCCTGGTTCACGGCACCGGTGGACGACACCGAGGTGTTCGGCGCGATCCCGGCAGACCCGAAACCGCCCGCGGCCCGGAAACCCTCGCCATCGCCCGCGGCGGGCCGGAAACCGGCACCGTCGGCAGCTCGAAAACAGTCGACCGCCCCCAAAAAGTCGGCCGGGCGGCGGGCCACGGTTCGAAGACCGCCACCGGTCCGCGCGCGTCCATCGGGCTGGCTGGCCGCGGGCCGCACGCTGGTGGCGCTGGTGTCGGTGGCCACGCTGGCCGCCATGGGCGTCGTGTGGTCCCGCGTGGACGAATTCCAGCAGAGCGTCACCACCACCGACGCGCTCGCCGTGGCCCAGCAGAGCCCGGACACCCCGCCGCCGCCCGCCGACGACGGCGCCAACGACATCCTCGTCGTCGGCAACGACACCCGCACCGACCTGCAGGGCAGGCCGCTGTCGCTGCGGGTGCTGCGCGAGCTGCGCACCGAGGCGACCGAGACGATCAACACCGACACCCTGATCCTGCTGCGGGTGCCGCGCGGCGGCGGCAAGACGGCCGCCGTCTCCATTCCGCGCGACACCTACGTGCCGATCCCGGGACACCGCGACGAGAAGATCAACGGCGCGTTCGGCGTCACCAAGGCGCGGGTCGCGAAAGCGCTGGTCAACGGCGGCGAGCGCGATCGGGAGAAGATCGAGCGCGAGTCCGACAGCGCGGGCCGCACCGCGCTCGTGCAGACCGTGCAGAACCTCACCGGCGTGCGGGTCGACCACTACGCCGAGGTCACCCTGTACGGGTTCTACCTGCTCACCGAGGCCATCGACGGCGTCGAGGTGTGCCTGAACCGCTCGACCAGCGACTCGGACTCCGGGGCGAACTTCCGCCGCGGCAGACAGACCGTGCGCGGCGGCGACGCGGTGTCCTTCGTGCGCCAGCGCAAGGGCCTGCCGCGCGGCGACCTCGACCGGATCGTGCGCCAGCAGACCTTCCTCGCGTCGGCGATGAACAAGGTGCTCAGCGGCGACACGCTCACCGACGCGGCGAAGCTGAACGCGTTGGCGTCGGCGGTGTCCAAGACCGTGGTGATGGACCCGGGGCTGCATTTCCTCGACCTGGTCAACCAGGCGCAAGCGCTCGCGTCCGGGCAGGTGGCGTTCGTGACCATCCCCGTCACCGCGGTCGGCGCGCGCAACGAGCGCGGGCAGAGCATCGTGTCGGTGGACCTCGCCCAGGTGCGGGCCTTCGTCGACGGGCTCGTGAGGCCGCCCGCGCCGCCTGGTGAGAGCCTGACCGGGGGCAGGCTGCTCGACCTGGCCGCGCCCGCCCGCGCGACAGCGGTCGCCGCTGTGCCCTGCATCGACTGACCGGAGTGTCCGTGAGTCTGACCGAGGCCCTGCTCCGCCCGCTGCGGTCCGCCGCCGCGCGGCCGCTGATCACCCACTACGACGACGCGGCGGGCATCCGCGTGGAGCTGTCGGTGGCCACGGTCACTTCAGCGCGCTGCGGAACTGTGCTGAACGGCTAATTGTTGAGTCGGTGCCGTCCTTCGACCTGGTCGACGGGCTCGTACCGGCCGCTGGCCAGCGGGTATGGCCGGGGTAGCCGCTGTGTCACGTCCGGGTCTTCGGCTTGCTGCGCAAGGCGTTCGTCCAACTCGTCGTATGCCTCCCCCACCTCGCGGTCGAAATGCTCCCGCTCGCGACGCATCTCATCCAGATATCAAGTCCAGAACGGCGAGCTAAGCACTGGCTCGACACTGGCCGTGCGCTCAGTGCGCTACCCGGTCGCGAAGACGCGGCGGTCACGGCGTTCAGGGAGAGCGAACGGCTAGCCGCCCTGCGCCTGCGGGCCAACGTGTACGCCCGGGAGTCGGTCACCGACCTGTTGCCCCGCGTGCGCCGGGACACCTCGACCGGTCGTGAACTGCGCGGCATCGCCTACCGCATGGGGATCAGCGCGTAGCGACTTGCCAGTCAGGCAAGACGCCGACGGTCCGGCCGCTTACCGTCGCGGTCATGTGTGACGACGGGTGGCTGTGTGGCGACAACGACTGGCTCTGGCCTGACCTGGAGACGGGCGACGATGAACCCGCTCAGTCCTCGCCGGGGTCTGCCTCGGGATCGAAGCCCGGCACTGTCTTGCCATAGCGCCGCAGGATCCGGGCGAGCTGCCGGTACGCCGACGGGTGGTACCTCTTGGACCGTGGGTTGTTGTTGATGTACGTGTGGAACCCGTCCTTGACGTCCGGGTCGTCGGTGGTCAGGTGGATCGTGCCGTCGTCAGCAGCCCACAGGTTCAGACTGTCGATCTTGACTGAACGGATGCCGTCGCGGGTGCTGGCCATCGCTACTTCACCTCCATGGCCTGCGCGCCAGGCAAGTTGGAATGATTCACGTAGTGCGTGATCTTCATGCCGTCCGGCGGCGGATACGCCACGAACTTGATGTGCCCGTCCGCGTACACGGACACATAGCCGAGCTCGCCGAACTTGTACATGACGCCCGCGTCCGCGTGGACTCCCGGAATCTGCTTCTTGACCGGCTCGATCATCAGCCCATCGTGACAGGGCTCTCGCCCAACTGCCAACGTCACCGCATCAGAGCCGCTCCACCTCGATCAGGAGGCCGTAGCCGCGCTCCGCAAGGGCGGCCGAGGCGGTCTGGCGCGCTCACGGCCCGTCGGGGGCCGGTTCGGTGGGGCACGGTCGGTAGCCGGGCGTGGGGGCCGCGTTCTTGCCCGGGTGGTTGATCTTGGCAACGGCGGCCGTGGCCACGTAGGGCCACAGCGCAGGGGTAACCGCCCGCTTCACCAGGTCGCAGGGTGCTTGCATCGGCTCGCGGACTTACTGGCGGTAGCTTGGTGCCGTGAGCCTCACCGAACGCCTGTTCCGGCCGTACCTGAAGAACTCGGCACGACCAGTCATAACGCACTACGACGACGCCCTGAACACCAGAATTGAGCTGTCGGTGGCCACGGTGACCAACTGGGCGGCCAAGACGGCGAACTGGCTGGTCGAGGAGCACGACGTCGAGCCGGGTACCCCCGTGGCGGTGCGCCTGCCCGCGCACTGGCAGACGGCAGGCATCCTGCTGGGTGCCTGGTGGTGCGGCGCGCACGTGGTCGCCGCGGCCGACGACGCCGTCCTGACCTTCGTGGCCCCCGGCGAGTCCGCCCTCGGCACGGTCGCGGCGGTGTCCCTGGACCCGATGGGCCGCGACCTGGGCGGCTCGTCGGGCGGCGCGCTCGACTTCGTCGGCGAGGCCCGCCTCTTCGGCGACGACTTCTTCGGCGCACCCGTGCCCGGGTCGACTCCCGCCCTGGCCGGGTCCACTGTGGACGAAGTGCTGGCAGCGGCTCTCGCCATCGGGATCGCTTCTGGCACAAGGATACTGTCCACTCGCGAGTGGACAGTGCCGGACGGGGTGCTGGCCGCACTGGTGGCACCACTCGCGGCAGGCGGGTCGGTGGTGCAGGTCAGCAACCCGGACCCCGCCCGCCTCGATGCCCGCCGCACAGCCGAGCGCACCACGGCCGACCTGCTCGCCGACTGACCCACGGCAGCATTCTTCCGGTTGCGTTCTCAAGCGGTAGCCTTCGTTTGTCACCCTGGGGGAAGGAACACCGCAGTGAAACGAACCGCTGTGGTGCTGGCCGCTGTCAGCGCCACGATCGCGCTCGCCGCCCCGCCGGTCACGGCCGAACCCGGCCTGGACTGGCAGCCGTGTTCGCCGGGCAACGCCGCGCAGTGCGCGACCATGACCGTGCCGGTGGACTGGGCGAAGGGCACCGGCACGCTGGAACTCGCGGTCTCGCGCCTGCCCGCAAGCGACCCCGCGCGGCGGATCGGCGTGCTGATGTTCAACCCGGGCGGCCCCGGCGCGGGCGCCGCCGCGATCACCTCGCGCCCGGACTGGGCGGCCGGGTACTTCCCGGCCGAGGTGTTGCGGCGCTTCGACGTCGTGGGCGTCGACTTCCGGGGCACGGGGAGCAGCAATCCCATCGACTGCGCCCGGCCACCCCATGATCCGCGCGTCAACCGCTTCCCGACGAACCTGTTCGGACAGGCGAAACTGGCCCTGGCCAACGCCTCGTTCGCGACGTCGTGCTTCACGCGCACCGGCCCGGTGCTGGCCCATCTCGACACGGCGAGTGTGGCCCGAGACCTGGATGCGGTGCGGGAAGCGTTGGGAGAGCGGCAGATCAGCTATCTCGGCGTCTCCTACGGCACCATGCTCGGCCAGTCCTACGCGGAACTGTTCCCGCATCGGCTGCGCGCGTTCGCGCTGGACGCCGTCGTGGACCGCTCGCTGTCGGCTCGGCAGCTCGTCGAGGACAATGCGGTGTCCACACAGGACGGTGTCGACCAGTTCGCCGCTTGGTGCGCGCGGGAGTCCGCGTGCGCGCTGCACGGCAAGGACATGAGCCAGGTGCTGACCGACGTGACCGCCCGCGCGGACCGGGGCGAGGTCACGGTGGGCGAGACCGCGCTGACCGCGCGGGAAGTGCACGCCGGGGTGACCGCGGCGCTCAACTTCGGCTCGTCGTTCCCGTCGCTCGCCGAGGGCCTGCTCGCCGCGTCGAACGGGGACGGCACCGGGATCGGCGAAGTCGCCGCCACCGACCCGGCGTTCTACCGCGCGTACCGCTCGATCATCTGCCAGGACATGCCGGTCGACTTCGCGGCGCGCGTGCCGGAGACGGTGGCCAAGGTGCGCGCGCTCGGCCCGGACCTGCGCGGGTACTCCGAGTTCTGGGACATCGCGTCGGGCTGCGTCGGCTGGCCCCTGCCCGCCCGCTGGACGCCGCGCCCGTGGCAGGTCTCCCCCGAACTGCCGCCGACCCTGCTCGTCTCGGGCGCCCACGACGTGGCCACGCCGAGGAAGTGGGCGGAGAACGTGCAGCGGCAACTCCCCGGCAGCACGCTGCTGCGCTGGGACGGCGTCGGCCACGCCTCGTGGACGGCCAACAACTCCTGCGCGGCGAAGGCGACCGCCGACTACCTGCTCACCCTGGAACTGCCGACCGGAACCTGCTGACCACGGATCGCGGCGTCGGACGTCGACGAGGCCGGACTCAGGGAGACCGCCGACCTGGCGCACGCGGGCGCCGCCCTGCACAAAGCGCACCGTCCTCGATCACGGTAGTGATGCTCGGCCAGGCTGGGCCTGTTACTCCCACACTGTCCCAGTAGGCTCGTTGCGCCCGGACGAGTCGGCCGAGCCCCGACGCCGCCATCGTTGGGGGTATCCGCTGGAGGACTCTACGGAGTGCATGGCCCGGGCCGCGCCCACTCGGGCGGATGCCGTTCATAACCATCAAGGCGGCTGTGCGAACCGCGTCGAGCAAATCTACCGACCAGAGCTCCGCGTCGTCTCCGAACACGGTCGTGGCCCATGATCCTGGCGACAAATGCCATCGCACTCGTTCGAGTCCTGAGCCGATGTCCGACGCCATGTAGGTGGGGTTCTCGGCGTTCCACAACAGCACGGCGTCACTCAGGCCCACGCCGTCACAGTCGCAGAAGAGGGTGACGCCGCCGACCGGTCCGCGTTGCCACGGCGTCAAGTCACCGTGGATGGTGAGCCTGCCGGCGTGGATGCCCACTGCCGACAGAGCGCTAATCCAGCTGTCCATCAGATCCACGTGACGGTCCACGCTAGCGATCCGCAGAACGCAGGACAGGTTGACGAACGAGGTGAGGAAGCCGTCCCGAAGACGCCCTTGATCATCGCGCTCGCCCGTAAATCTGACAACGGGCTGCGGGATGTAGCCCTCTCGGTGCACTCGGCGTTCTGCGTTCTTCAACCACGGGTCAAGACCCTGCACGGCCGAGATGAGCAGGTCGGTGTCTCTGCCCCAGCGGAGCGGCAGCAGGGCAGGTCTGGTCACTGCGGCCCGACCGAACTCCGCACCGATCTTATCGAGCAGGTCAGTCGGGTGCGGTACGCGCCGCAATCTGGATGGCGACACCTGCGATCCTCGGTGCCGCATTGCCAACCGCCCGCCGTCGAGATGGATGCTCCATCGGGTGTCGAACTTGGCGCGGAGGGCCGTGACGAGTTCGGCGGCCAGTCGTTCAGGCTGGCTGTCCGTCAACAAGGACACGGAAGTGCCTCCCTGGATCGAAGCGGTCGAGGCCGATCGCTTGCACCTCGGCCGCGTCCAACCGCTCAGCACGGACGATCGCTTCGGCGAGTACTTGGGCGGCCTCGCGATCCGTGGCGTCGGTGTCCAGACTGGCCAGTGCGCCGGTGTGTTCGCAGAGAGCGGCGTGTGCGCAGGTGCCTGGCCGCCATGCCAGAGCGGCGACCGGGGTTCCCGATCGCAGTGCCTCGCCGAACACCGCCGCGCCAGCTTCGACGTAGTCCGCCCCGTGGGTGTAGACCAATACCCGGCCCTGCCGAAGGTGATCGAGCTTGGCGTCGCCTGCCACCTCCCCAACGAGTTCGACGTGCGGCGCGTTGAGCGCGCGCGCGTACCGCTGGGCGTAGCCCTGGTCCAGAATCGGCCCGATGAGCCGGATTTTCCGGCCGAGCAGGCACGCGGCCTCAACAGCGATGTGTGGGGCCTTCTGCTGGTCGATCCGACCGAGCCAGACCAGATCGTCACCGTGTACGGCAGACGGCGGGTTCTCCTCACCCGCTCCGAACTGGACACTCAACGTCTGAGTGGGCGCGTGCTCGGAGTACCGGTTGACCATCTCCGGCGAGTAGCAGTAGAGCCGTGACCGGTCGCCGTCGAACGCGTCGGGCGCGTGACGGAAGTTGGGATCATGCTGGAAGGTAACGACGCGACAGCCCAATTCCGACCAGGTGTCCCGCCAGGACGCAAGAGACGGGTACTCGTGTCCGACGACGAGGACGTCCAGGTCGAGCAACTCCAGGGTGTGGAAACCGTGGTCGCCGGGCCGGAGAGCTTCCAGTCGGACCGCAACGCGGCCGAAGTCTCCAGGTAGGTCACCGCGCCAGGATGGTCCGATGAGATGGATGTCCGCTTCGGCCTGTTGTCCGCCGAACGCCACGGCCCACAGCCACCGCTCGATGCCACCATAGCCGTGTGGTGGAAAGGCATAAACCGAGGGAAAGTCGCAGACTCCGACCTTCATCAGCTCGTAGTGCCGTCCGGGTTGATCTTGCTGTACCCGAGGAACGGCGCGAGTGCGGCGGGCAGGACAACGGAGCCGTCGGCCTGCTGGCCCTGCTCCAGGATCGCGACGAGGGTGCGGCCGATGGGCAGACCCGAACCGTTCAGGGTCGCGGGGAATCCGCGCTTGCCGTCCTTGGCCTTCATGCGGATGGTCGCCCGACGCGCCTGGAACGTCGAGCAGTCCGAGCAGCTTGAAATCTCGCGGTACCGCTGCTGGCTGGGAATCCAGACCTCGATGTCGTAGGTGAACCGAGCGGAGAACCCGAGATCACCGGCCGCCAGCGCGACGACCCGGTACGCGAGACCAAGCTCCCGCAGGCACGCCTCGGCATGACCGAGCATGACCTCCAACTCATCGCTGGAGCGCTCCGGGTCGCAGAACCGGACCATCTCGACCTTGCTGAACTGGTGCTGCCGAATCAGGCCGCGCGTGTCCCTTCCGTAGGAACCCGCCTCCGATCGAAAGCACGGCGTCCACGCGGTGTAGGCCAGTGGAAGTGCCTCGGCGGAAAGAGTTTCGCCCGCGTGCAGGTTGGTCAAGGGGACTTCGGCGGTCGGCGTGAGGAAAAGCTCGCGGTCGTCGCCAATGCCGGTCTTGAACAAGTCCTGCTCGAACTTCGGGAGCTGGCCGGTACCCGTCATGGTCGTTCGCGTCACCAGCGCTGGAAGGGAGAACTCCGTGTAGCCGTGGCGTTGGGTGTGCAGGTTCAGCAAAAGCTGGGCAATGGCGCGTTCGAGTTGCGCACCGACACCCCTGATCACCGCGAACCTGGGCCCCGAGAGTTTGGTCGCCCGGCCGAAGTCGAAGATGCCGAATCGCTCGCCGAGGTCGACGTGGTCCTGCGGATCGAAGTCGAACACCGAAGGAGTGCCCCAGGTACGCACCTCGACTGCGAACTCGTCTGAATCCCCGTCTGGGCACCGGTCCTCGGGGATATTCGGCACGCCGAGCAGGAAGTCTCGCAACTCGTCCTCGACCTGGCGATGCCGTTCCTCGCCCTCCGCTATCTGCCCTTTCAACGCCCTGGCGCGCTCGACCAACTGGGTCGTGTCCGCACGCGCCTTGGCTGTGGCCTGCACCTCCTTCGCGATCCGATTGGACTCGCCGCGCGCCGCATCCGTCTCGGCGATGACGGCATTACGCTGACTGACGAGCTTCTCCAACCGCCCGAGGTCGAGCTGATAGCCACGCCGGGCCAGCTTGGATACGGCGTCGGTGGCGGGATCGAGCAGAACACGTGGGTCGTGCATCAGACGCATCCTTCAGGAGTCGACTCGGGAGTACAGAGTATCTGGCCTGGTCGCACGGGTTTTTCGCACTATCACTGTCCGCAGTCAACGCGTTGATCTCCGTGCGCACCGACCTGATCAATCGACCGAGCTGGTTGTCGGTAACCGCAACCGGCGTCACGTATGCCGCTTCGGGCAGCCTCAGTTCAGCCAGGCCGCTCCCGGGGGCCGGGCGTGACGCCCGTGCTTATCAAGCCACGCCCCGTAGATGAGCCACGACCCGCCCTCGAAGTCGCCATAGTCGATCTCGTCAAGCCGAGGCTCCACAACGCGGTGTGGTGTGCGGGTGCCGAGCACGATGTCCGCTGTCTGCTGGGCACGAGCGAACTGGCTCGTGATGCAGGTGGCGATCCCATCGAGCCATGGAACCTCGGCGAGTTGACGGCACTGCTCTTCTCCGGTCAAGTCCAGTATCGTCCTGCGGCCCGGAACGCCGTTGACCAGATGGGCGGCACTCATCGGTGTCCGGCCGTGGCGAATGAGGTGGGTGACCGTCACGCGCACTGCCGCCTGCAAGGGATCACGCCTGAGGGAACGCGAGCGAAGTGGTCACCATCAGGCGAACCGTAGCCCGCCACGAATGACTTCCTCGGTCAGCGCGGGGAAGTTGAGCAGTACCTCGTCAGCGACCGTTCGCACGTCTGCTTCGGTCACGTCCGTACTCGACATACGGACCATCGTCTGCCAAGGCGTCGCCAGCGCCTGCCCGGTCGCGCTGACCAAATGCACCTCGGCGTAGCCACCGAACCGCTCATGCAGCCGTCGCGCGATGCGCTGGGCAGCCACGTTGTAGAGCTTGCCCACGTGGTAGACGGGATTCTTGCCGTTGACACCCTCCAGGTTCATCGGCCGGAGCGGCGTGATCAGCCCGTTGATCCGATTCCCACGCCCGACAACGCCCTCGTCGCCTGACTCGATAGAGCTGCCCGTGTAGGTGAGGTACAGCTCATCGAGTTCGACGATGTCCCTGGCGTTCACGCGGAACGACGCCTTGACGTCAGGCAGATCAACGGCGGCGAGGCGTCGACACTGCTCGATCACGTCATCGCGGTTCGCGAGATAGGCCGCCCGGTTCGGCACGTGAGCGGACTTCTGCGGCACGCACAGCACGACGTCCAGTCGCTCGTCGTCACCGAAGGCCATGACCTTCACATCCGACCCGCACCACGGGCGTGCGCCACGAAACTCGCCGGGCGCGGACATCACGTCCACGAGTTTTCGGACGAACGCCTCGATTCTGTTGTCCGGCGCCCATCCGGTTCCGAGCGACGTGTCGTTGGAGATCAACGTCCGACGCTCACGCAACTGATCGACTGAGGCGGGCGCGAACCACGATGCCCGCTCTGGTTCCTCGTCCTGCGCACGCACTGCTCCCGGACTGGAGTTCGTGGTGACGTTCAGCTCGATGCGCACGTACTCCACCAGTTCGGGGAGACGAACAGCGAAGAAGCGGCGCACCGTCTCGACGATCAACAAGTCCACTGGCACCCTTACTCCACCACACATCCGCGTGGCCCTGCCGTTGACCAGGACGCGCACGGGCTCAAGCATTCTCCCGCCGCCGTAAGACACCTCGGAGAGCCCACCGAGCAGTGCGAGTTTGTCGAAGTGATGAAGGACTGCGCCGACCTCGTCCAGCGTCCACCTGCTGTAGGCGCCGGAAAGTTCCTCGGCCAGATGATCGGCCAGAGTGTCGGGGTGCCCCCATCCTTTCCGCTCCACCAACGCGACGGTGGCATTCGGCAACCAGCCCGTTTCCAACGTCATCCGTGTGTCCGAACGGTCCTCAGTCGTGCTCATCCTTGCCCTCCCGGCCGGTCCTGTGGAATCGAACTCGTCGAAGTTGCGCGTCCCGACATCTCGATCAAGCCCGCGTTCGAGCGGCATCCAAGTTGCCGACGAACCGAGACATGGTCGAACTGGTGTCATCGCCGGCCGTCGATGCGTACCTCCTGTCACGAGCGTGGACTTCTATTTTGGTATCCTGAGTCTACGAGTAGGTTCCTACTTTAGGAACTCGTCCGACTGGGTGAGGGTTGTTTGCCGTGCCTCGCACGAGAGTCCAAGATGGCCTCCTGACCCGAAGGAGGCTCGACCTGTGGCATCACCGACACTCCAGCGGCGGAGGCTCGGCAAAGCGCTCAAACGTGCGCGCGAGCGCTCCGACAGGACACAGGAAGAAGCCGCAGAGAAGATCGACGCCGCGTCCAGCAAGATCAGTCGCATCGAACTCGGCCAGAGTGGACTCAAGCTCGTCGACTTGAACGCGTTGCTCGACCTCTACAGCGTGACCGGCGAGGCCGCGCTACACCTGCGTGACCTCGCTCGGGCAGGTCGCAAGCGCGGCCGATGGAGCGCCTACCGAAACGTCATCCCGAACTGGTTTCGCGACTACCTCGACCTTGAGGAAGACGCGTCAGAGATCCGCTGGTACCAGCCCGAGGTCGTACCGGGCATCCTGCAGACCGAGGCGTACATCCGCGCCGTTTACACGACGGCTACGCCTCGCACGGTAGATGACGAGATCGAACGGTTCGTGCGGATGCGTCTGGATCGCCAGGCGGTGCTGGAGCGCGCAGACGCAACGCTGCATTTCATCTTGAGCGAGGCCGCACTGCGTCGGACGGTCGGCAACGTCAGGCTCATGGCCGACCAACTACAGCACGTCGCCGACGTCGCCGACCGCGTCAATGTCGAGCTGCAGGTGCTGCCGTTCGACGCCCAGACCTACTGCCCGGCATCCTTCGGCTTCACGATCTTGAGATTCGAGAACGATGCGAGCACCGACGTGGTGTATCTGGAGGACTACACCGACGCGGTCTACCTCGACGAGCAACAGCCCGTGCGGGCCTACAATGCGTTGTGGAACCGCTTGTCGGCCGCCGCTCTGGGGCAGGTCGAGTCCCAGGACTTGATCCGCAGGATCACCAGCGAGTACGGAACACAACTCTGAGATGAGCGCGATCATGATCACCCCGGACCTCTCTCGCGTGACGTGGCGGAAGAGCAGCCGCAGCGAAGACAACGGCGGCCAATGCGTCGAGGTCGCCACCGCACCCGGCTGGGCCGCGATCCGTGACTCCAAAAACCCGGCCGGGGGAGCCCTCCTAATGTCCGCGCTTGCCTGGAAGGGCCTCGCCGTCACACTCACGGTGAGCGACGCCGACTGATCCGATCGCCCCGCAGACCGGGGCCGGGGCAGCAGCGACACGACGGGGCCTACTTGGAGTAAGTTACGGGCCAGTAGACAACGACGGAGGTGGCTGTGAAGTCGTTCGCGGGCAAGGTGGCCGTGGTGACCGGCGCGGGCTCCGGGATCGGGCGCGGGCTGACGCTCGCGCTGCTGGCCGAGGGAGCACGGGTCGCGGCGTCGGACATCGACGAGGCCGGACTCAAGGAGACCGCCGATCTGGCGCGCGCGGGCGCCGCGCTGCACACCGCGAAGCTCGACGTCGCCGACCGGGACGCGATCTACGTGTACGCGGCGACGGTCGCGGACCACTTCGGCACGGTCAACCTGGTCTGCAACAACGCCGGGGTCGCGCTCAAGGGCAGCGTCCGCGAGATGTCCGACGACGACCTGCGCTGGGTCATGGACATCGACTTCTGGGGTGTCGTGCACGGCACCCGGGCGTTCCTGCCGCACCTCGTCGCGTCGGGCGACGGGCACGTGGTGAACGTGTCGAGCGTGTTCGGGCTGATCGCCGTGCCGAGCCAGAGTGCTTACAACGCCGCGAAATTCGCCGTCCGCGGGTTCACCGAGGCGCTGCGCCAGGAGATGCGGCAGGAGCGCACGAAGGTCGGCGTGACCTGCGTGCACCCGGGCGGCATCAAGACCAACATCACCCGCAACGGCCGCACCTCGAACCCGGCCGACGCGGCGGACTTCGCCGCGTCACTGGAGAAGGTCGCGCGGACCAGCCCGGAGACCGCGGCCCGCACCATCCTCAACGGCGTCCGGCGCGACCGAGCCCGTGTCCTCATTGGACCGGACGCGTACCTGATCGACGCGCTGCCAAGGCTTTTCGGCTCGTTCTACCAGCCGCTGGTCAGGTGGGCGGCGCGGACGCTGACACGCTGACCGGGACGCCGTTGAGCACCGCGTTGCCCGACACCGGGTCGAGGACGCGCGCGTCGGTCAGGTCGTTGGCGCTGGCCGCGCGGTAGCCGTGCGGCAGGCTGACGACACCGCGCATGATGTCGTCGGTGGCGGTCACCGGCACCCGCACCTCGCCCACCGCGGACCGCACGCACACGGTGTCGCCGTGGGCGAGGCCGCGCTCGGCGAGGTCGTCGGGGTGCATGAGCAGGTGGTGGCGGGGACGGCCGCGGGTGAGCCGCGCGACGTCGTTCAGCCACGAGTTGTTGGCCCGCAGGTGCCTGCGGCCGATCAGCAGCAACCCTTGCGGTGCCTGGATTCCCGCGATCGCGTCGACCAGCGGGGGTGGCGCGAGGCGGATGCGCTTGCCGGGGGTGCGCAGCCTGCGTGGGAGCGCGGGAGTGAGCGGCCCGAGGTCGATCCCGTGCGGGTTGCGGCGCAGCACCCGCAGCGACAGCCGGTATGGGCCGACCCGCAGCAGTAGATCGACGATGCGCGCCGGGGTGAGCCGCAGCCGCAGCGCGGCGAGCCGGTTGCCGCGGAAATGCTTGCGGTAGCGCAAACCGAGGTCGCGGAAGATCTCCCAGTCGTGCCGGGCGGTCTCCGGTTTGTCGAGCGCCGCGGGCGAAAACCGGGCCGTGTTGCGAATGGCCAACGCGTGGAAGATCAGGTCGTAGTGGTCGCGTTCGAGCGGCGTCGTCGGCGGCAGGACGACATCGGCGTGCCGCGACGTCTCGGTGATCCGAAAGTCGATCGCGACCAGAAAGTCCAGTCCGGCCAACGCCTTGCCCAATGTCGCACCGTCCGGTGTAGACAGTACCGGATTGCCCGCCGACACCACCATGGCACGAATCCGCCCCGCACCGGGCGTGGTGATCTCCTCGGCGAGCACCGCGACAGGGAACTCCCCCGCGAACTCGGGCGCGCCACGCACCCGACTGCGCCACCGGGCCCGCGCCCCCGGCGAGGAGATCCGCAGCAGATCGATGGCGGGCCGCGTCACCATCGTGCCGCCGGGTCGGTCGAGGTTGCCGGTGATGATGTTGAGGAGTTGGATCGCCCAGTGGCACAGCGCCCCGTGCCGCTGCGTGGACACGCCCATGCGGCCGTAACACGCGGCACCGTCCGCCGCCGCGAACTCCGTGGCAAGCCTGGTGATCACCGTGGCGTCGACCCCGCTGACCGCCGCCGCCCAGTCCACTGTGCACGGTTCGACGGCCGCCCGCACCTGATCGATCTGGTCCACATAGGACGGCGGGTTGGCCAGTCCGTCGGACAGGATGACGCGCACCATCGCCAGCAGCAGCGCGGCATCGGTGCCCGGCCGCACGAAGTGGTGCTCGTCGGCCACCTTCGCCGTCTCCGTCCGGCGCGGGTCGAGCACCACCATCCGCCCACCCCGCGCCGCCAGTTCCCGCCGCCGCCGCGCGAAGTCGGGGACGGTCATCAGACTGCCGTTGGACACCATCGGATTGGCGCCCACGACAAGGAAGTAGCCGGTCCGGTCGATGTCCGGGACGGGCAGCAGCATCTGGTGCCCGTAGAGGAGATAGGAGACAAGGTGGTGCGGGAGCTGATCGACCGACCCCGCCGAGAACCGGTTGCGGGTGCCGAGCATGCCGAGGAACCCGCCCCCGTGGGTCATCGCGCCGAGGCTGTGCACGGTCGGATTCCCCTGGTACACCCCGACCGCGTCCGCACCGTGCGTCCGGCGGATGTCGACCAGCCGCCGCACGACCAGCCCGATCGCCTCGTCCCACCCGATCAGCTCCCACCCGGTCGCGGTGCGCCGCACCGGTGTCCGCAGCGCGTCGTCGCGGATGTCCGGCAGCGCAACGGCTTTGGGGCACAGATGGCCGCGGGACAGCGGATCGAGGGCGTCGCCGGTGACCGAGGTGACCCGGCCGTCCGCGACCTGGAGTTCCAGCCCGCAGACGGCCTCGCACAGCGGACACGTCCCGAACCGCGTCACCCCATGCTCTTCTGACCGTCCAGCGACTCTCGCAAGATGTCCGCGTGCCCGGAGTGCTGCGACGTCTCGGCGATGATGTGCACCAACACCCGCCGCGCCGACCAGGTCGCGCCCGCCTCGAACCACGGCGCCACCGGCAACGGATGCGCCGCGTCGAGGTCGGGCAGCGTCGCCACCAGTTCGTCGGTCCGCCTGGCCACGTCCTCGTACTCGGCGAGCAGCCCGGCCAGCGTCTCGTCCGCCCCCATGGTGAACTGCCCCTCCCAGTCGACCGGGACGCTCTCCATCCCCTCGGCCCCGTCCAGGATGAACCGCACCCAGGCCGCCTCGGTCCCGCTGACGTGCTTGATCAGCCCGCCCAGGCTCAACTCGCTCACCGTCGTGCGCTGCCTGGCCTGCTCGTCGGTCAGGCCCGAGACGGTGTGCCGCAAGAAGTACCGGCTCTTGCCCAGCGACTCCAGCAGATCCGCCCGCTCACCCTTGACGGTGGTGGTCTCGGTGCTGGTCATGATGTCCGCCTTCCCTCGTGGTCTGTAGGACAGACATTAGGACCGCTTCCGGTCAACTCCTGTCCGCAAGACCCCGCGAGTTCCGACAACTTTCGGTGACCCCACAACTACCCCCTGAGCAGGGCCTTGGCCATGACCAGGCGCTGGATCTGGTTGGTGCCCTCGTAGATCTGGGTGATCTTGGCATCGCGCATCATGCGTTCGACCGGGAAGTCGCGGGTGTACCCGGCGCCGCCGAAGAGTTGGACAGCGTCGGTGGTCACCGACATGGCGGTGTCCGAGGCGAAGGTCTTGGCGGCGCTGGAGGCGAAGGAGCCGTCCGGTTCGCCGCGTTCGACCTTGCCCGCGGCGGCGTAGACCAGGTGCCGGGCGGCCTCGATCTTCATGGCCATGTCGGCGATCATGAACTGGACGCCCTGGAACTCGGCGATGGCCTTGCCGAACTGCTTGCGGTCGCGCACATACGCGATGGTGGCGTCGAGGGCGCCCTGGGCGATCCCGAGCGCCTGCGCGCCGATGGAGTGGCGGGTGTGGTCGAGGGTGCGGAACGCGAGTTTGAGGCCCTGGCCGGGCTCGCCGATGATCCGCTCGGCCGGGATGGTGCAGTTCTCGAAGTAGATCTCGCGGGTCGGGGAGCCCTTGATGCCGAGTTTGCGCTCCTTCGGGCCGACCGAGAAGCCCGGGTCGTCCTTGTGGACCATGTACGCCGAGACGCCGTTCGCGGGCCTGTCCGCGTCCGGGTTGGACACCGCCATCACGGTGTACCAGGTGGAGACGCCCGCGTTGGTGATCCAGCACTTCGTCCCGTTGAGCACCCAGTGGTCGCCGTCGAGGCGGGCACGGGTGCGCATGGCGGCGGTGTCGGAACCCGCCTCGCGCTCGGACAGGGCGTAGGACGCCATCTCGCCCGCGGCGATCGAGGGCAGCACGAGCTTCTTCAGCTCCTCGGAACCGCCGAGAATCAGGTTCATCGTGCCGAGCTTGTTGACCGCCGGAATCAGCGACGACGACGCGCAGACCCGGGCGATCTCCTCGACGACGATGTTGGTGGACACCGAGTCGGCGCCTTGACCGTCGTACGCCTCGGCGATGTGCGGGGCGTTGAACCCGGCCTTGTTGAGCGCCTTCAACGCCTCGGCCGGATACCGCTCCTGCTCGTCGACCTCCGCGGCGTACGGCGCGATCTCCTTCTCGGCGAGATCGCGGACCGCTGCCCGCAGGGCGTTGTGCTCGTCGCCGAGCTGATAGAGACCGAAGCCGGTATCCACGTCGTTACCTCCCGGTAGGACCACATCCGCCCACGATGTTAGTCCCCGTTTACTAGGAAGTCCTCGTGTCGTCCCGCACGGGCCCGCGGGACCGTGCTCGACGGGACGAGCACGGTCCGCCTGCCGGGGTTACCAGAAGTGCGCCACATCGACGACCAGCCGTGAGCCACCAGCCGGACCGTCGAGGACGAAGGCGCGGAACGGGAGCCGGGCGCGGACGCCGAGGCCGACGGTGGACTGGCCCTCGAACGAGCCTGCCCAGGCGACCTGGCGGAAGGTCTGCCAGCCCGCGACGTTCACCAGTTCGGCGCGGTTGACAGGGTTGTAGGTGAGCGCGCCCAGGTCGTTGTACGCCGGGGCGATCACGACGACCCGCAGCTTCGCGCCGCCGCGCAGCGGCACGACGTTGCCCGAGCCGTCCTCGCTCACCTGGCCGACGTACTCCACGCGGTAGCCGTCGGCGCCGCCCGCGCTGATGTCCACGACGAGCCGGTCGTAGCAGTCGTGCCTGCCCGCCCGGACGTCCACCAGCGTCGACACCTCGGTGGGCGACGCCGATTTGGCCAGGGAACCCCAGGCGATCCCGCAGTAGCCCGGGGTGGCTGTCGCGGACGACGGGACCGCGACGGCGACGGCCGCGGCCAGGCCGACAGCGGCGATCAGCGAGCGTCCCCACGTTCTTCGTTGCACCATGTCGATCTCTCCTCGCACAGGCCGAACCGAGTGTTCGGCGAGCGAACGGCCGTGCACACGGCCATACCAGGAGGACGTGTGATGGGGCGCACGGTTGTGCGAGCCTCAGATCGTGGCCGGACCGATTCCGTGACACGGCCGGGTGCGCAGATCGGCGACGTAGTCCGCGGGCGCGCCCGCGGCCTCCGCGGCGTCCGCGACGACGCCGAGGTAGCGCGCCGAGGGCAGCCCGCCCTCGTAGGCGTCGAGCACGTAGAGCCAGGCCAGCACCGAGCCCTCCAGGGTCTGCACGCGCAACCGGATCTTCGAGTGCAGGCCCAACTCGGAGCCTTCCCACCGGTCGAGGTTGACCTCGTCGTCGGTGACGTCGTAGAGCACCGCGAACACCTGGGTGTCCGGCTCCTCCACGATGGTCGCCAGGGCGCCTTCCCAGCCGAGATCCTCGCCCCCGAAGGTCAGTCGCCACCCGACGAGCCACCCGGTGCCCGCCATCGGCGAGTGCGGGGCTCGCTGCATCATCTGGCCAGGGTCCATGTTCGACCCGTAGGCGGCGTAGAGCGGCACGACGGACAGCCTAGCGACACAACCGATCATCGGCAGCGAACCACCCGGTCGGACCGGGCGTTTCGTGGCCGCGCGGGTCCGCCGCGTACGGTGTTCGCGGACGTCGACGCCGGATGGAGGACCAGGTGACCCGGATCGTGATCATGGGCGGCGGGCCCGCGGGCTACGAGGCCGCGCTGGTCGCCGCGCAGCACGGCGCCGAGGTCACCGTGGTCGAGCGCGACGGGCTCGGCGGCGCCTGCGTGCTCTACGACTGCGTGCCGTCAAAGACGTTCATCGCCTCGGCGGGCGCCCGCTCGGCGTTCCGCGACGCCGACGAACTCGGCATCGGCGTGGACGACGTCGACTCCACCGTGCACCTGCCCGTGGTCCGCGGCCGGGTCCGGGGCCTGGCGATCGCGCAGTCCGCCGACATCCGCAACCGGGTGCAGCGCGAGGGCGTGCGGGTCGTGCTCGGCACCGCCCGGTTCTGCGACGACCGGCGGGGCCTGGCCTCGCACCGGGTGGAGATCACCTCCGGCGACACCACCGAGATCGTCGACGCCGACGTGGTGCTCATCGCGACCGGCGCCACCCCCCGGGTGATCCCGGGCGCCGAGCCGGACGGCGTGCGGGTGCTCGACTGGCGTCAGATCTACGACCTGGAGGAACTGCCCGAGCACCTGGTGGTCGTCGGGTCCGGGGTGACCGGAGCCGAGTTCGCGTCGGCGTTCATCGAGATGGGCGTCAAGGTCACGGTGATCTCCAGCCGCGACCGGGTGCTGCCGCACGAGGACGCCGACGCCGCCGCGGTGCTGGAGGACGTGTTCTCCGAGCGCGGCACCACGCTGGTCAAGCACGCGCGGGCGGAGAAGATCGAACGCGACCGGACCGGCGTGGTGGTGCACCTCAAGGGCGGCGAGACGGTGCGCGCGAGCCACGCGCTGATGACGGTCGGCTCGGTGCCCAACACCGAGGAGATCGGCCTGGGCAAGATCGGCATCGAGCCGGGGCCCGGCGGGTTCATCTCGGTGGATCGGGTGTCGCGCACCAATATCCCCGGCGTCTACGCGGCGGGCGACTGCACCGGGGTGCTCATGCTCGCCTCGGTCGCCGCCATGCAGGGCCGCATCGCGATGTGGCACGCGCTGGGCGAGGGCGTGGCGCCGATCAAGCTCAAGACGGTCGCGGCGAACGTGTTCACCCACCCCGAGATCGCCACGGTCGGCATCAGCCAGCAGGCCATCGACGCGGGCGAGGTGCCCGCGCGCACGGTCATGCTGCCGCTGGCCACCAACGCGCGGGCGAAGATGCAGGGGTTGCGCCGCGGGTTCGTCAAACTGTTCTGCCGCCCGGCGACGGGCGTGGTCATCGGCGGCGTGATCGTCGCGCCGAGCGCGAGCGAGCTGATCCTGCCGATCGCGCTGGCCGTGCAGAACCAGCTCACCGTGGACGACCTGGCGCTCACCTTCTCGGTGTACCCGTCGCTGTCCGGCTCGATCACCGAGGCGGGCCGCCAGCTCATGCGCCACGACGATCTTGACTGACCTCACCCGATAGTGCGGCACATCCCGGCGTAACGGCCGCCCCATTCCCCTCCGCGTCACCGGCTTGTCACCAGTACGAGTGGATTCGTGCTGGGTGACTAGGAGCCGCCCTACTGAGGCGGTACGCCTGTGTCCGACAGGGCGGGGAACGACCCACCACCGGAGGAATCCCATGTCGCGTCGAACCGAGTGCCCCGAGTGCCTTGGCTCGGGTCTGGCCCCCAACCGGCGCGACTTCTGCCGCCGCTGCGGCGGCATCGGCCAGCTCCCGCGCCTGCTGGCACAGCGATTCCGCGCGCTGGTCGCGGCCAGGTGACCGCGCGGGGCCGACATCGGACGGGGTCGGTAACGGGCGGAGCGGTTCGGGCGAAGAATGATCATCGCCCGTTCACCACGAGAGGTGCCCATCTGATGTACGCCGCCCCTTATCAGCAGCCGATCGCCTACCAGAACGGGATCGGCACCGCAGGCTTCGTGACCGGCCTGATCGGCCTGGTCTTCTCGGTCATCCCCATCGTCGGCGTCATCGCGTGGCCGCTGGTAATCATCGGCGCGGTGCTGTCCGGCGTCGGTTTGTCCAAGGCGAGCCGGGGCGAGGCGAACAACAAGGGCCTCGCGATCGCGGGAATCGTCTGCTCCATCGTCGGGTTGCTCATCTGCATCGTGTGGGTCGCCGCGCTGGCGGGCTCGCAACCCGTCTGACCGCGAACCCTCCACGCGTGGTGACGCCCCCGCGCAGGCGCGTGCGCGGGGGCGTCCGGCGAGGATGGTCTGTCCTCGTCCCAACCGTCAGTCGTCGTCCTCCACCCAGTCGAACGTGCGGGTGACGGCCTTCTTCCACTGGCGGTAGGTCCGTTCGCGGGCGGCGTCGTCCATCGCGGGCGCCCACTCCTTGTCCTTGGCCCAGTTCGTCCGAATGTCGTCCTCGCCCGCCCAGAAGCCGACGGCGAGTCCGGCGGCGTAGGCGGCACCCAGCGCGGTGGTCTCCGCGACCACCGGCCGGATCACCGGCACGCCAAGGATGTCGGCCTGGAACTGCATCAGCAGCTCGTTGCCGACCATGCCGCCGTCGACCTTGAGCGCGGTCAGCGGCACCCCGGAATCGGCGTTCATCGCGTCGATGACCTCGCGGGTCTGGAACGCGGTGGCCTCCAGCACCGCGCGCGCCAGGTGGCCCTTGTTGACGAACCGGGTCAGCCCGACGATGGCGCCGCGCGCGTCGGAGCGCCAGTACGGGGCGAACAGGCCGGAGAACGCGGGCACGAAGTAGCAGCCGCCGTTGTCCTCGACCTTGCGCGCGTGCTCCTCGATCTCGGCCGCCGAGCTGATCATGCCGAGGTTGTCCCTGATCCACTGCACCAGCGAACCGGTGACCGCGATCGAGCCCTCCAGCGCGTAGACCGGGTCCTGCGAGCCGATCTTGTAGCAGACCGTGGTGAGCAGCCCGTTCTCGCTCATCACCTGCTCGGTGCCGGTGTTGAGCAGCACGAAGTTGCCGGTGCCGTAGGTGTTCTTGGCCTCGCCGGGCGACAGGCACGCCTGCCCGAAGGTCGCCGCCTGCTGGTCGCCCAGGATGCCCGCGATCGGCACCCCGGCCAGCGCGCCGCGCGCGCGCACCTTGCCGTACTCCTCCGACGACGACCGGATCTCCGGCAGCATCGCCAGCGGCACGCCCATCTCGGCGGCGATGTCGGCGTCCCAGGCCAAAGTGGACAGATCCATCAGCAGCGTGCGGGAGGCGTTCGTCGGGTCGGTCGCGTGCACGCCGCCGTCCGGGCCGCCGGTCATGTTCCACAGCACCCAGGTGTCCATGTTGCCGAACAGCAGGTCGCCCGCCTCGGCCTTGGCCCGGGCGCCGTCGATGTTGTCCAGGATCCAGCGGATCTTGGGCCCGGAGAAGTAGGTGGCCAGCGGCAGGCCGGTCTTGGCCCGGTAGCGCTCCTGCCCGTCGCCGAGCGCGCCCAGTTCGTTGGCGATCCGGTCGGTTCGGGTGTCCTGCCAGACGATCGCGTTGTACACCGGCTTGCCGGTCTTGCGATCCCACACCACGGCGGTCTCGCGCTGGTTGGTGATGCCGACCGCGACGATGTCGGAGACCGCGAGGTCGGCCTTGGCGAGCGCGCCCGCCGCCACCGCCCGGGTGTTCTCCCACACCTCCTCCGGGTTGTGCTCGACCCACCCGGCACGCGGGAATATCTGCTCGTGCTCGCGCTGGTCGACCGCGACCACCTCGCCCGCGTGGCTGAAGATCATGCAGCGCGTCGACGTGGTGCCCTGGTCGACGGCGGCGACGTACTCGGTCATGTGCTTGGTACCTCTCGGTTGTGGTTCGCCTCGATCAGGAGGGCAGGATCTGGAAGAGCAAGCCTGCCAGCACGGCGCCGACCAGGGGACCGACGATCGGCACCCAGGCGTAGTTCCATTCGGCGCCGCCTTTGCCCTTGATCGGCAGCACCGCGTAGGCGAGGCGCGGGCCGAGGTCGCGGGCGGGGTTGATGGCGTACCCGGTCGGGCCGCCGAGCGAGTTGCCGATGCCGATGACCACGAACGCCACCGCGGCGTAGCCGAGCGCCACGTTGCCGGTCGGGTTGGTCACGATCCAGAACACGAGCACGAAGGTGCCGATGACCTCGGTGACCAGGTTCCAGGCGTAGTTCGGCACGGTCGGGCCGGTGGCGAAGATGCCCCGGGTGTGCTGTGGCTCGTCGTGGGTGTCGAACTGGAGTTTGTAGGCCGCCCAGCACAGCACGGCACCGAGGAACGCGCCCGCGAACTGGCCGATCAGGTAGGCCGGGACGTCTCCCCAGCCGAGTTTGTCGGCGGCCAACAGGCCGATGGTCACCGCTGGATTGAGATGTGCGCCACTTGGGGCGGCGATGCTCGCACCGACGAACACCGCGAAACCCCAGCCGACGTTGATCAGTAACCAGCCGCCGTTGACCCCCAGCGACTTCTTCAACACCGCGTTCGCGACGACACCGCAGCCCAACAGGGTCAGCGCCGCCGTACCCATGAGTTCCCAGAGGACTATCTCACCGAAGTTGAGGTCCATGAACAGATCTCCCTCTCGCTCCCGATAGCGAAAGGCAGGCGACCGGCGCCTGACCGGGCGGCGGCAGTGCCTACCCTGAGTGAAGACGGACGCTACCGTGAGGTTGGTCAACTGTCCATGAGCCGAATGCCGGACCCGGTGCCGGTAGCGTTGCCGTGGTCGGTGTCCGCACGAGCAGGGGAGGCGGCCGTGGCCAACCGCAAGACGTCCAGTGCTGCGACACGCTCCACATCGGACCCATTCGGCGGCAGGCTCGGGCCTGCCGAACGCCAGGAATCCTGGCGCAGACTAGGTTCCGAGTACTTCGACGTCGTGGTGATCGGCGGCGGCGTTGTCGGTGTCGGCACCGCGCTCGACGCGGCGACCCGCGGCCTCAGGGTCGCGCTGGTGGAAGCGCGCGACCTCGCGTCCGGCACGTCGAGCCGGTCGAGCAAGCTCTTCCACGGCGGACTGCGCTATCTGGAGCAGCTCGAATTCGGCCTGGTGCGCGAGGCGCTGCGCGAGCGCGAACTCATGCTCACCCGATTGGCGCCGCACCTGGTCAAGCCGGTCAGCTTCCTCTACCCGCTCACCAGGCGCGGCTGGGAGCGCCCCTACACCGCGGCCGGGCTGCTCCTCTACGACACCATGGGCGGCGCGCGGTCGGTGCCCGGGCAGAAGCACCTGAGCCGCGCGGGCGCGCTGCGCATGGTGCCCGCGCTCAAGCGCAGCGCGCTGATCGGCGGCATCCGCTACTTCGACGCGCAGGCCGACGACGCCCGGCACACGATGACCGTGGGCCGCACGGCGGCGCACTACGGCGCGGTCGTGCGAACGTCGACGCAGGTGGTCGACTTCATCCGCGAGGCGGACCGGGTCTCCGGCGTCCGCGTCCGCGACGTCGAGGACGGCCGCGAGCTGGACGTCCGGGCCAACGCGGTGATCAACTGCGCCGGCGTGTGGACCGACGAGCTGCAGCGGGTCTCGGGCAGCCGCGGCCGGTTCCGGGTGAAGGCCAGCAAGGGCGTGCACATCGTCGTCCCGCGCGACCGGATCGTGTCCGAGTCGGGGCTGATCCTGCGCACGGAGAAGTCGGTGCTGTTCGTCATCCCGTGGCGCAACCACTGGATCGTCGGCACGACCGACACGCAGTGGAACCTCGACCTCGCCCACCCGGCGGCGACCAAGCAGGACATCGACTACATCCTCGACCACGTCAACGAGGTCCTGGCCACCCCGCTCACGCACGACGACATCGAGGGCGTCTACGCCGGGCTGCGGCCGCTGCTGGCGGGCGAGAGCGAGGAGACCTCCAAGCTCTCGCGCGAACACGCGGTCGCCCGGGTCGCCCCCGGCCTGGTCGCCATCGCGGGCGGCAAGTACACGACCTATCGGGTGATGGCCGCCGACGCGGTCGACGCCGCGTCGGTCGACCTGCCCGGGCGGCTGCAGCCGTCCATCACCGACCGCGTCCCGCTGCTCGGCGCCGACGGGTACCACGCCCTGGTCAACCAGGCCGACCTGCTCGCCGCCCGGCACGGCCTGCACCCCTACCGGGTCCGCCACCTCCTCGACCGCTACGGCTCGCTCGTGCACGAGGTCCTCGCGCTGGCCGACGGTCGCCCGGAACTGCTCAAGCCGGTCGACGCCGCGCCGGACTACCTCCAGGTGGAGATCGTCTACGCGGCGGGCCACGAGGGTGCCCTGCACCTGGAGGACGCGCTCGCCCGACGCACCCGGATCTCGATCGAATACCCCCACCGCGGCGTCGACTGCGCCCGGCAGGTCGCCGACCTCATGGGCGAGACGCTGGGCTGGGACGAGGCCACGATCGCCCGGGAGGTGGCGGTCTACCTGGCCAGAGTGCAGGCGGAGCGCGATTCCCAGACCCAGCCGAGCGACCAGGCCGCCGACGCCACCCGCTCGTCCGCCCCCGAGGCGCGCCCCTATCTACTGGAACCGGTGCGGTAACCGGGCCGCGCGCGCCGCGGTCAGTTGTCCCCATCCTCGACAACCATCCACAGTTTTTCGCGCACTCTGTCCGCCGGCCCAATTGCCGATAGCCTGGAGCAGGGCAGACCACCCGAGGTGGGTGGGGGTTTTGCTGGTGCTGGTTTTGCTGGTGCTGGGAGCTGTCAAGCAGTCAACGCCGACCGTGGGGTGGCCAGGCGGTCAGCCGCCGATGACGGTGGGGGGTAGCTGGTGTTCCTCGCCGTCGATCGAGACTGACTCGACTACGGAGTCGGGGGCGTGGCCGGTGCCCTCCTGCTCGGTGGCAGCGAGGTCGCGCCTGCGGGTGCTGACCGGCCGCTGAGCCTGCGGCTAGTCGGTGTCGCCGAAACACTTGCACGATACGAGCGCCTCCGGGGCGAACCGGCGCATCGCCGGCTTGTCCGCGGGCATGCCCGCGCCACCCGCGGCACCGGCGCCCATCGGCGCGCCGATCGGGGCGCCTGCCGCCGCCGCGCCTGCCAGGGAACCCGACGTGGTGTGGCTGGAGTTGCCGAAATCGCCGAAGGCGCCGGTCGCGGCCGGGGTGACGGGCCTGCGGCCTGCGCCGCCGCCGCGGTTGCCGGAACCGTCGCCGGACCGGGTCGACGGCCGCGCGAAGGGCACCTGCTCGAAGCGGGCGACACCGGACATCACGCCCGGGCCCAGCGGAACCCGCCGCGCGGGCTCGGCCTCGACGAACGCCGTCCCCGCGACGCCGACGCCCTGGCCCGACACCGGGGCCCGCCCGGGCTGCTCGACCGGCGCCTGCGCACCGCCGCCCGCGAACGCCGTGGTGGTCACCGCGGCGATGCCTTCGCCACGCGAGCTGTGCAATTCGTCGGAGCGGATCAGCTCGGCGGGCTCATCGAACGTCGACAACGCGGTCAGGTTGGTGCTGGTGTTCAGCTCGTAGGCGGCCATCACCTCGAACGCGCGCTGCTCGCCCGCCGACTGCCTGGCCTCCACCGCCTCGGCGTCGGTCTGCAGGCCCGCCACCTGCACCGGCGCGGGCATCGTGGGGTCGGGCTGCGCGCTCGGCAGGTCCTCCGGCGCGGGCATGTCGGCCCGCGCCTGGGCGATGTAGTCGCCCTGGTTCTCCACCGCGAGCCGCATCTCGCCCGCGCGGGTCGCGGACGCCTGCGCCCACGCCGCCAGCGGCACGAGCCGGTCGTAGGCGGCGCCCGCCGCCCGGCCGACCCAGGTCGAGCCCGAACTCTCCAGCGCGGTGCTCAGATCCTGGCCGACGTCGGTCAGGGTGGCGGCCACCTCGGCCCAGCGGCGCGACGGATCGGCGGACGCCTGCGCGCCGGGGCCGTCGTGCAGCATCAGGTACAGCTCTTTGTGGGTGAACCCGCGCCAGCGCTTGGCCTCGGTCGCCTGGTCGGTCATCGCTCGTCCCCTTGCCCCTCGCGAGTACTAGCCGTGGACCCCGTTGCCCTTTTGGGTGACCGTCGCCTGGTTGTCGTCTTCCAACAGCCGGTACTGCTCGGTGATCTTGCCCAGGTTGTCGACCGCGACACCGAGCTGGGTGCGGAAGGCCAGCAGCGCGCCCATCGCGGCGCCCTCGGCGTCGACCGCCAGCGCGTTGATGCCCTCGGTCGCGTGCCTGCTGACCGGGTCGGCCGCCCACGCGGTGATCCGCAGGTCGGCCTGCGCCAGCTCGATCTGCCGGTCGACCTCCGTCAACGCGGAGGTGAACGCGTCGCGCAGGGCGGGCACCGCGTCCGGTGCCACGTCGAGCAGGTCCGCCGCACTGTCGTGACCATGCCCGTTGGTACTCGGTGACACGCCGCCTCCCCCGTCACTGCCTGTGGTGCGCCAACTCTATCGAGTGGACATGCTCGGATTCGACCGTTCCGGCCGACTTTTTGTGGACGCCCACCGCAACCGTCCGGTTCCGTTCACCGCCGGTCTACCCGCGGGCCTCGTTGCGCAGCACCAGCTCGGCGTCCTCGTCGGTGTCCCGGATCAGCGCGAACCCCAGTTTCTCGGCAACACGGCGGGAGGCGGTGTTGCCCTTGCCGTGCTTGTAGGTGATCTCGCGCAGGCCGAGCGCGCCGAAGCCGAACCGCACGACCGCGCCCAGCGCCTCGGTGGTCATGCCGCGGCCGCGGGCGTCCGGGTGCGCCCAGCAGCCCGCCTCGGCGGTGCCGCCCGCCAGGTCGAGGTTCTTCAGCAGCACCTCGCCGAGCAAGTTGCCGGTCAGCGGGTCAGCCACGGCCCAGGACAGCCTGGTCTCGTCGGCCCAGCCAGCGGCGCGCATGGCGATGTACTCGCCCGCGCGGTGCACGTCGCCGATGTCCAGGTGCGACAGCCAGCGCCTGCTCTCCGGGTCGGCGAATCCCTCGACGATCGCCGGGCGGTCGTCGATCCGGTCGTCCGCGCGGTGCGCGCGGAGGTAGTACCTGCCAGCGTTGATCTCCACCGGTTCCACGCGCCCACGCTAGTGGTTGCGACCGGAGATTCGTCGGGGGTATCGGTGGATCGAGGTTTCCGCTGGGCGTGCCGGTGGAAGATCCTCGTACCGGGTTGTACTCGGGCCTTTCGCCGGTGCGTCCAGCGGGAAGCTCGGCCGCCGAGACCCCCGACGAATCTCCGGTCGTGACCACTAGTGGTTCAGCCGAGGAGTCCGTGCACGGACAGCGCGGTGCGCAGCGCGTCGGTGTCCGGGACGTGCGCCGCGGCCAGGCCGAGCGCGGCGGCGGCCGTCACGTTCCCGGCTTTGTCGTCGCAGAACAGCGTCTCCTCCGGGCGGGCGTCCAGCAGCGCCAGCGCCGCGAGGTACGCCTCGGGGTCGGGCTTCTCGGCACCGGTCTCGGCCGAGGAGACCACGCCGTCGACCTCGCGATCGAGGCCGAGGAAAGCCAGGTCAGCGCCCAGGCGCGTGGTGGCGTTGGTCAGCAGCGCGACCCGGCAGCGCGCCCGCGCCGCCCGGACCAGCGCCAACGCGTCCGCGATGACGAACCCCGGTGTCGACCAGGCCCGCACCGCCGCGCCTGCCGTGTCCGCCGGGACGCCATCGCCGACGAGGGCGTCCGCGACCGTCGCGAGCCACCGGTCGTGGGTGACCAGGCCGGTGACCGCGGGGCCGATCAGGTCGCGCCGGAACGCGACCGCCGCCAGCGATCCGGGAGCCAGACCGTGGGCGCGCTCGACGGCGGCGGGTGGGTCGAACCGGCGCAGCACGCCGTCGAGGTCGAGCAGCAGCAGTGAGCGAGCTTGCGAGCGAACCACTGTCACAGGGCGTCCGCGAGCGGCGGCACCGAGCCTGCGAGGGGGCGTCGCTCGGGCGCGGTCAGTACCGGCCCCCGTTCAGGTGCCTGCGGTGGTGGCGTCGGCGGCGCTCGAACTCGCGCCGGTCGTGCTGCCAGTCGTTGCCGAACAGGGCGCCGCCCACCATCGTCACCACCAGCGGGAGCAGGAACACCGGCCAGAACCGGAACACGGACAGGAACAGCACGACCGCGACGATCGCCGAGATCGGCACCAGCGCGGCATAGACCCGCTGCGCGACCGGACGCTGCTCCCAGCCCACCGCGCGCTGCGGCGCCGCCACCACGGGGACGGGTGCGGGCGTGCCGAACTTCGGCCGCGGCTCGGGCAGGTCGCCGAACAGGGCGACCAGTTCGCCGCGGGTCTTGGCGGTCGTCACCTGGGCGGTGCGGTCGCCGTACTCCTCGATGTCGAGCCTGCCCGCGCTCATGTGCTCACCGAGAGCACGCAGCGCCGCCTCTCGCTCGACGTCGCCGATACGCAGGTCGGACGGCTGATTCTCGGTCACGTCTCGATCCTACGGAACCGCCGCGCCGACAAGCTGAGGCGATTCTCAGCGATCGCGTCAGTCCTTGATCTCGCAGATGACGCTGCCCGTGGTCACCGTCTCGCCCTGGGCCACGCCGAACCCGGTGACGGTGCCCGCCTTGTGTGCGGTGACGGGGTTCTCCATCTTCATCGCCTCCAGCACGACAACCAGGTCACCCGCGGCGACCTGCTGGCCGTCCTCGACCGCGATCTTGACGATGGTGCCCTGCATCGGCGCGGTGACCGAGTCGCCGGACGCCGCGCCGCCCGCCTTGCCGCCCGCGCGCTTGCGCGGCTTGGCCTTCGCAGCCGCCGCGCCGCCGCCCCCGGTGCCCACGGCGAGAGTGCCCGGCAGCGAGACCTCCAGCCTGCGTCCGCCGACCTCGACCACGACGGTCTGGCGCGGCTCATCCTCGGCCGCCTCGGCGCCGCCGGTGAACGGCTCGATGGTGTTGTCGAACTCGGTCTCGATCCACCGGGTGTGCACCGAGAAGTCCTTGCCGTCGCCGATGAACGCCGGGTCGCGCACGACCGCGCGGTGGAACGGCACCACGGTGGCCATGCCCTCGACAACCAGCTCGTCCAGCGCCCGGCGCGAGCGGGCGAGCGCCTGCTCGCGGTCCTCGCCGGTCACGATGATCTTGGCCAGCAGCGAGTCGAACTGGCCGCCGATGACCGTGCCGGACTCCACGCCCGCGTCGACCCGCACGCCGGGCCCGTCCGGCGCGACCCACCTGGTCACGGTGCCGGGGGCGGGCAGGAAGTTGCGGCCCGCGTCCTCGCCGTTGACCCGGAACTCGATCGAGTGGCCGCGCGGCGCCGGGTCCTCGGTGAACCGCAGCCGCTCGCCCGCGGCGATCCGAAACTGCTCGCGCACCAGGTCGACCCCGGTGGTCTCCTCCGAGACCGGGTGCTCGACCTGCAACCGGGTGTTGACCTCCAGGAAGGAGATGGTGCCGTCGGTGCCGACGAGGTACTCGACGGTGCCCGCGCCGGAGTAGCCCGCCTCCTGGCAGATCGCCTTGGCCGAGG